>JAYUGD010000424.1:0-14000 GCA_043767785.1 Zavarzinella sp.
AGAGCTGGGACCACGTTCCAACACCGCGATCTTTTACGCCGGTGGTTCAAGCCGTTTGGGGGTGGAAGCCGTGCCGCTCGGCTCGCGGCACCTACGGGAAGACGCTCATCGCGATGGGCGTTCGTCGTTGTTAGATTCCGGCCCCGCGCTCCGCTGCGCAAAGCCTTCGCGTCGCGGCTAAACTTGGCCGCCGGCTCAATTCCGCAGCACGAATTCGTTGGTGTTGAACAGGGCGTGCTGCAAGTCGTACAGCCCGGCAGCCTGGTCGGGCAAACTCGCCAAGTGCTTGGTGATGATCTCGCGTTCCTTGGCGCTCGGGCGGCGGCTTAATGCCCCGAGATAGAGTTGGTCCACCATCCACGCGGCGTCCTTCCCTTCTTTCAGCCAACCGGCGATGCGGCTCTTCGGGGAGTGGATCTTCGCGATCAGGGAGTCGTTGTTCAGCAACTGCATCACTTGGGGTAGGGACGGGTCTTCTTCCCGCGCACACTCGCAGGTCACGTCGCGGACGGGCTTGGAGAAGGCTTGCAGGAAGGGGTGGTTGATGCCGCCTTCGGGGAGGGCGATGGCCCGCGTACCCAGCGGGAAGCCTTTGAACTGTTCGGGGACGCCGGTGGCTTGGGAGACGGCGTCGAGGATTTGCTCGGCGCTCAGCATGCGCACGGCGGCGCGGGTGAAGTAGCGGTCGCTCTTGGTGGACTCCTTGGAGCCGGGGGCGAGGCCGGCGAGCTGGTAGGTGTTGGAGTTCAGGATCACGCGAATCAGCGGCTTCATCTGGTAACCGTTGGCGGCGAACTCCTGGGCGAGGCAGTCGAGCAACTTTGGGTGGCTGGGCGGGTTGGTGTCGCGGAAGTCGTCCACCGGATCGACTAAGCCGCGGCCGAGCAGGTGGTACCAGACGCGGTTGGCCAGCGACGGGGCGAAGAACTTGTTGTCCTTGGCGGTCAGCCAGTCGGCGAATTTTTCGCGGCGGTCGTCGTCCGGGGCCATTGCCGGGGCGACGCCGAAGGCGATGGGGGGCTGCGTCTTGCGGGTGCGTGGGTGCTGCACGTCGCGGTTGTTGGTGAGGTAGACGATCTCGTCGTCGAGGCCGAAGGACGTGCCCTTGAACTGCACGCGGGCGAAGAAGGCGGCGAGGCCGTAGTAGTCCGTCTGCGTGATCGACTCGAACGGGTGGTTGTGGCACTTGGCGCAGCCGACGCGCACGCCCATGAAGAGTTGGGCGGCGGCCTCGGCGGCCTCCTCCGGTGTGCGGGCGATGCGGTAGAAGTTGGCGGCCGGGTTGTTCAGCGTGTTGCCCTGCCCGGTCAGCAGGTCGCGGGCGAACTCGGTGAGCGGCCGATCGGCGGCCACGCCGCGCACCAGGTAGCGGTGAAACGAATGCACCCCGCGCTCGCTAATGGTGGCCGGGTTGCCGCGCAGCACGTCCGCCCACTTCATCGCCCAGAACTGGGCGTACTCCTCGCGCTCCAGCAACTTATCGATCAGGGTCGCGCGCTTCTTCGGGTCTTTGGCGTCGAGGAACGCGGCCGCCTCCTCGGCGGTAGGGAGCGTGCCGATCACGTCCATGAACACGCGGCGCAGGAAGACATCATCGGAACTCACCGGCAGCGGGTTCTTGTGGAACTCGCGCTGCTTGGCGAAGATTTCTTCGTCGATGAAGTTGGCCGGCGCCGGGCCTTGGTACTGGAAGCCCGCGTCGGTCGGCTCGGCGGCGAGGCGGATGCTGGCGATCTGCTCCAGGTAGCGCACCAGCACCACCACTTCGCCGGACTGCTTGAACGCGACCGCCCCCGACGGCGTGACCGTCGCCACGTCCGCATCAGTCGATGTGAACACCGCCAGCGGGTTGACGACGGCCGTCTTGCCGTCCTGATACAGCGCCGTCGCCGTGATTTGCCGGGCGTTGCCGGCCCCTGTGGCCGTCACGTCCAACTTGCGGATGACCGGGTCTTTGCTGTCCAAGGCCCCTTGGGCGATCCACTCGCGGATCGTCTGGTACGCGGGGTCGCTGGGCGAGAATCGCATCCCGCCGCCGTGCTTCACGCGGCCGGCGCCTTTCGCCAAAATCAGACTGGCGTCCGGGTCGGTGCGGTCCACGCGCCGGCCCCCCTGCTCGCGCACCAGAATGCCGTAATCCTGGTCCGGGTCGAACCCGCGCAGGCTCAGGCGAAACCCGTTCTTCCCCTGCGGCGACCCGTGGCACGCCCCCGAGTTGCACCCGGCCCGCGAAAACGCGGCCATCACCTGGTCGCGGAAGTTGACCGGCTCCGCGGCGGTTGCCGGGGCGGCGATGAGGAGGAGCGGGAGGAGGTGTTTCATAAATGACCAATGACCGATGACCAAAGTTTGAACAGGCGCGGGATGACGGCGGGTCACTTCCGCGCCGTCCGCTTGTCCGCCGCCAGCGCCGCCGTCGCCACCACGTCCACGGCCAACTGCCGCACGTTGAAGCCGCTTTTCACGAACGCCTCCCGCAACTCGGCCGGCTTGTTGTCGCCGTAGGCCCGCACGGACTGCCGGACCAAGTGATGGAACATCTGCTCCGCGAAGGCCGTCTGGGCGTCCGGGCTGTCGGCCAAGAACTTGGCCAACTCGGCGGCCCCGGCGAAGGACTTCGTGTCGCCGGCCCGCGTCAGGTAGTGGCCCTTCGCGTCGATGTCTTTGGCGTTGTCCTTCACCCGGTATCGGCCGACGGCGTCGAAGTTCTCCAGCGCGAAGCCGAGCGGGTTGATGACGGTGTGGCACGACTGGCAGTTCGCCCCCTTGGTCTGCAACTCGACGCGCTCGCGGGTCGTCAGCGTCGGGTGCAGGTCGGCCGCCAACGGCGTGAACGCCTCTTGCGGCGGCTTCAGCCCCGTGCCGAGCAACCCCTTGGCGACGAAGACGCCGCGGTGGATCGGCGACGTGTCGGCCGTGTACGCCAGCGTCGCCATCATGTACGGGTGGGTCAGCACGCCGGCGCGCTTGCCCGGTTCAAACGCCACCTTCTTGAACGGGGCGTCGGCCGGCAGGTCGGCGCCGTAGAACTTGGCCAACCGGCCGTTCAGGTAAATCTCTTGCCCGAGCAGGAACTGCCGGAAGTCGGACTTGTCCGACCACACCACGTCGTCGAGCGTCAACTCCAGCGAGGTCCGCAAGTCGCCGACGAGCGCCGGGTCGAAGCCGGGGAAGCGCTTGGCGTCCTTGACGGCGTCGCGCGGGTGGTCGATCTTGAGCCAGTGGTGCAGGAAGCCGCTGAGGCGGGTCTTCGCCCGCGTGTCGGCCATCATCTTGTCGGCGACGTGCTTCTTCACGTCCTCGGGCGTCTTAAGTTTCCCGGCGGCCGCGAGGTCGAGGAGTTCCTGGTTGGGGACCGAGTCCCACAGGGCGAAGGCCATGCGGGCGGCCACGTCGAACTGGTCCGGGTCGCCGATGGCCGCCTCGCGGTACAGGAACCGCGGCGACTTCAGGATCATCAGCACGGCCCGCTTGACGGCCGCGTGGATGTCTTCCGTCGAAACCGCGGCCCGGTCAACGTACATTTTTTCCAAGTCGGGCGTCAGCGGCTTGCGGAACGCCAGTTTGGCGAACTGCTTGAGGAACGCCTTCACCTTGTCGGTTTTCTTGTCGTCCTTGTCGTTCGTCCTGGCCAACTCGTTGAGCTTGAGAGACACGTACTCGGCCGCGTCGAGGGCGGCGTCCGTGGCCGCCGCGTCCCACGCCTTGGAGACGGTCGTGCCGCGCTCCCAACCATAACTGCGGTCGTCCGGCGGGAACTTGGTCGTCACCACGTAGGTTTCCGGCGAGAACTGCGGCGACAGGTGGCGGGCCGGGACCGTCTCCACGGGGCCGCCCGGCGGCTGCCACAGCAGCGCCACGGAAGCCGGCCTGGGCTTCGGATTCTTGTCGGCCACGCCTTGCAGGGCCTTGGAGAAGTCGAGCCGGACCGGGTACACCCGGCCGCCCAGTAGGAAGAGCGTCCCCTTGTACTCGTTGTCGGTGCCGGAGCGCACGTAGCCGTCGGCCAACGGGGTCTTGGCGTCGTTGATCCACAGCCGCACCGACTGGTCGCTCTTGACGATGAACGTGTACTCGCCGGTCTCGGGGGCCAGCACGCTGCCGGCCCACCGGGCCGAGAACTCCTTGGCGTCGAAGTCCTTCTCGGCCGGGGCGTTGACGCCGAAGTCGAACGTCACCTCGGGGTCCGTGCGCTCGATGAGCCGTTGCCCGTGGTTGCGGTTTTTGAAGTATTCCCCTTTCAAACCGCGGACGCCTTCCCACTTCGTACTGCTGCCGCGGAAGCTGCCGATCACGTCCGCGACGGCGTTCCGGTGCTGGGCCACCGTCAGCCGGGCGAACTCCGCCCGCACGGGGTTGTTCTTCTCGCGGGCCGCCGCCGAGTAGAAGGCCGCGTGGGCGTAAGCCGCCACGGCCGTCGCGTCCTCCTTGGACAGCGAGCCGGGGTCTTCCTTCGGCATCGTCTTCTGAACCTGCTCCGCCAACTGCGGCACGGACTTGTCGCCGGCCAACGGCTTCGGGAACTTCTTCGCCCCCTCCCCGGCCTTGCCGTGGCAGAACGCGCACTGGGCGGCGTAAATCTGCTCCCCCGTCTTCGCGTGGGCAAACGAGGCCGTAAAGCAGCCGAACAGAGTCAGGCCCAGAAGGCTGAAACGCATTGATGCACAACTCGGAAAAGGCAAGACGCCCGCCGTGTCGGCGGGGCCGACCGAACGGGCGATGAGGCGGGATGGTAGTATTAGTATCGGCCGGATTGGGCGTCAGGTCAAGCGGGGGAATGTTCACACAAAGCCGTTGCTCGTTGCACGCGAGCGGGTTCTCTCGGCCTGAAGGGCCGATTAACATAGCCCAGCCCGTCAGGGCTGGGAACATCACATGATTAACGGCCTCGGTCTGAAGGACCGATTATTTGGCTCCGGTCCCGTCAGGCCCGGATGTGTCGCGCGTGGCCCCGGCGCGTTCCCAGCCCTTACGGACTGGGGTTTATTAATCGGTCCTTCAGACGGAAAATCCTTGATCGGTTCTGTCCCAGCCCTTTCGGGCTGGGCTATGTTAATCGGCCCTTCAGGCCGAAAAACCGGCCGCGGATCGGGCGACTGGCGTCGTGTGGATGGCGATGAGCGCGAAGCCATGAGCATGGCGCCCATGACCGGCCAGAAAAAATGGGCGGCATTGGCGAATACCGCCCCCCGTCACTCCTCGTCTTCCCGCAACTTGGCCAGCACGCCGACGTCTTCCAGCGTCGTCGTGTCCCCGGAGGTCACGCGGCCGGCGGCGATGTCGCGCAGCAGGCGGCGCATGATCTTGCCGGAGCGCGTCTTCGGCAGGCTCGGCGTGAAGCGGATGTCGTCCGGGCGGGCCAGGGCGCCGATTTCCTTGGTGACGTGGTCCCGCAGTTCCTTCTTGAGGGCGTCGTCCCCTTCGAAGCCGGCCTTCAACGTCACGAAGGCGGCGATGGCCTCGCCCTTGATGTCGTCCGGGCGGCCGACGACGGCGGCCTCCGCGACCTTGGCGTGGCCGACCAGGGCGCTCTCCACTTCCATCGTGCTGAGGCGGTGGCCGGAGACGTTCAGCACGTCGTCCACGCGACCCATGACCCAGAAGTAGCCGTCCGCGTCGCAGCGGGCGCCGTCGGCCGTGAAGTAGTTGCCGGGGATTTGGCTCCAGTATTGTTCTTGGTAGCGGGCGTCGTCGTTGAAGATCGTCCGCAGCATCGCCGGCCACGGCTTACGCACGACAAGGAAGCCCCCCTCGTTGGCGGGAACCTTGTTGCCGGCCTTGTCCACGACCTCGGTCACGATGCCGGGCATCGGCCGCGTCGCGCTGCCCGGCTTGGTGGCGATGGCCCCCGGCAGCGGGGCGAGCATGATGCACCCGGTCTCCGTCTGCCACCACGTATCGACGATCGGGCACTTCTTGCCGCCGATCACTTCGTGGTACCACATCCACGCTTCCGGATTGATCGGCTCGCCGACCGTGCCGAGCAGGCGCAGGCTGGACAAGTCGTGCGCCTTCGGGAACTGGTCGCCCCACTTGATAAACGCCCGGATGGCCGTCGGGGCCGTGTAGAAAACCGTGACCTTGTACTTTTCAATGATCTCCCAAAAGCGGTCCTGCTTGGGCGTGTCCGGGGCGCCCTCGTACATGATGCACGTCGTCCCGTTGGCCAGCGGACCGTAGACGATGTAGCTGTGCCCCGTCACCCAGCCGACGTCGGCGGTACACCAGTACACGTCGTCTTCTTTGATGTCGAAGACCCACTTGTGCGTGAGCGACACGCCGAGCAGGTAGCCGGCCGTCGAGTGCTGGATGCCCTTCGGCTTTCCCGTCGAGCCAGACGTGTACAGCACGAACAGCGGGTGTTCGCTGTCCAGCGGCTCGGCCGGGCAGTCGGCGCTCTCGGCGGCGACGGCCTCATGCCACCACACGTCCCGGCCGGCCTGCATCTCCACCGCTTGGTTGCAGCGGTTGAGGACGATGCATTTTTCGACCGTGGGGGACTTGGCCAAGGCCGCGTCCACGTTGGCCTTCAGCGGGACGACCTTGCCGCGCCGCCAGCCGCCGTCGGCCGTGATGACCAGCTTCGCCTTGGCGTCGTTGTTGCGGTCGGCGACGGCCTCCGCGGAGAAGCCGCCGAAGATCACCGAGTGCGTCGCCCCGATGCGGGCGCACGCCAGCATGGCGACCGCCGCCTCCGGGACCATCGGCATGTAAATGGTGACGCGGTCCCCGGCGACGACGCCGAGCTTCTTCAAGGCGTTGGCGAACTTGCACGTCTCGGTGTGGAGTTGCGCGAACGTCAGCGTCCGCGTGTCCCCCGGCTCCCCCTCCCAGACGATGGCCGGCTTGTCCTTGCGCGGGCCGGTCAGGTGCCGGTCGAGGCAGTTGTAGCTCGCGTTGATCTTCCCGCCGACGAACCACTTGGCGTGCGGGACGTTCCAGTCCAGCGTGGTCGTGAACGGCGTGAACCAGTCCAGCGTCTTCGCCTGCTCGGCCCAAAACGCCTCGGGGTCGTCGGCCCCTTGTTGCCACAGGGCCTCGTACTCGGCCACGGACTTAATGTGCGCCTTGGCGGAGAATTCCGCGCTCGGCGGGAACGACCGTGTTTCCTTCAACACGCTGGTAATGGACTGGTCGGAAGAGGCCATGACGGCTCCGGGGAGGATTGCGAAGAATGAAGATTTTTTAGCCACGGATCGAACACGGATAAGACAAGAAGAGTTTTAACCACAGAGGACACAGAGGACACAGAGAAAAGACGAGAACAGAGAAGACATCTTCAAAATGTCTTTCCTCTGCTTTGGTTTTCCTCTGTGCTCTCTGTGTCCTCTGTGGTGAAGTTCTTCTCTTCTCCTCTGTCTTTATCCGTGCTTCCTCCGTGTTCGATCCGCGGCTAAAAAATGCTTTTTCCTAAATGATCCGTTCGATCAGCCACGCGTCGCCGGCCTGTTTCGTGAGGCGGTAGTTGCCGGGGCTGAGGCGGTAGGTGATGACGTACTCGGCGTCGGACACTTTTTGCACGATGGTCCAGATGCCCTCGTTGATCGAGATTTTCTGCTCCGGCGCCCACTCCCACGGCGTCACGGCCGTGGCGGTCCCCTTGCCGGTCTCCACGAGGTCGTACCACGGCTGGCCGAACGACTCCGGCGGCGGGGCTGTCAGCGGCTCCTTGCCGGCGAGCATGCGCCGCAGCAGGTGGCTGTGGAAGATGTCCCCCTCCATCGCCGGCAGGAAGTTGGGGATGGGGTGGCCGTTGTCCGCGCGGATTTGGATCCAGCGCAGGAAGCACATGACCCCGCGCCACGCCTCCGTGCTCTCCCCCCGGGCGAACTCGTCCACCCACTGCTGCCATTCGTCGGCCGTGCGGCTTGTCATTCGATCTCCGGAATTGAAATCAAGACTCACCACAAAGGCACGAAGGTCACACGAAGTTTCACAGAGCAGACGGAAGAAAAATCTTTGCCGGACTTCTTTGTGCGTCTTTGTTCGCCTTTGTGCCTTTGTGGTTAATGGCTTTCTTCTTTGCTGAATTCCGCAATCGGTTTCAGTCGTTCCTTGAGCAGGGAGTACCGGAAGGCCGTCTCTTGCTTCTGCGTGGCGAGCCACAGGGCCTTGCGGCTGCCGACGACCACCACCAGTTTTTTACCACGGGTGACGCCCGTGTACAGCAAATTTCGCTGCAACATCACGAAATGCTGGGTGTGAAGGGGGATTACGACGGCTGGGTACTCGCTGCCTTGCGACTTGTGGATGCTGATCGCGTAGGCGTGGGTCAGTTCGTCCAACTCGCCGAAGTCGTAGGGGACGGGCCGGCCGTCGAAGTCGGCGGTCAGAAGCTGGTCCGTCAGGTCGATGGCCGCCACCCGGCCGATGTCGCCGTTGAAGACTTCCTTCTGGTAGTTGTTCCGCGCCTGCAAAATCTTGTCCCCGACGCGGAACGTCCGGCCGAACCGCTCGACTTGGTTCTTGCGCGGCTCCGGCGGGTTCAGGACTTCTTGCAGGCGCAGGTTGAGGTTGTTCACCCCGAGTTCGGACTTGTTCATCGGGCTGAGGATTTGGATGTCCTTGAACGGGTCGAACCCGAAGCGGGCCGGGATGCGGTCGCGCACCAGGGTGATGATGCGGTCGGCCACGGTCTCGGGCGAATCCACGTCGATGAAGAAGAAATCCCCCGACGGGTCGGGGGCCGACTGCGGCTCCTCCCCCGCGTTGATGGCGTGGGCCGCCTGCACGATGTAGCTCGACTTCGCCTGCCGGAAGATTTGCGTGAGCCGGGCGACGGGGATGGTCCCCGAGTCGATCAAGTCCCGCAGGACGGTGCCGGCCCCGACGCTGGGGAGTTGGTCCACGTCCCCCACGAACACGACGCAACACCACGGCGGGACGGCCCGCAGGAGTTGGTTCATCAACACCATGTCCACCATCGACGCCTCGTCCACCACCAACAAGTCGGCGTCCAGCGGGTGCTCGCGGTCCCGCTTGAACTTGCCCAGGCCGGCGTCGAACTCCAGCAGGCGGTGAATAGTCCGGGCGTCCCGCCCCGTGGACTCGCTGAGGCGCTTGGCCGCCCGGCCGGTCGGGGCGCACAGGGCGATGCGTTGCCGCTTGGCCCCGAAGATTTCGATGAGGCCGCGCACGATGGTCGTCTTGCCGACGCCCGGCCCGCCGGTGATAACGAGGACTTTTTCCGTCGTGGCCGCTTGGATGGCGTCGCGCTGGCTCGGGGCCATCGTGATCTTCATTTCCTGCTCGACCCAGTTCAGCGCCGACTCCACGTCGATGGCCGGCAGCGGGTGGTCCCCGGCGCTCAAGTGCTTGATGGCCCGGGCCACGCCGAGTTCCGCGAGGAACATCGGCTTCAAGTACAGCCACGGCTCCGGCTCCGTGCGGTCGGCGGCCGGGACGGTGGCCGTCTCCCGGACGAACTCGTCTTCCTGCCGCCCGGCTTCGATCACCGTGGCGATGACCTCCGGGGTGATGTTCGTCAGCCGCATCGTCTCGTCCACGACGCCGGCCTCGGGGTAGCAGACGTGCCCCTTGGTCGCCATGTCTTGCAGGACGTAGCGCACGGCCGCCCGCGCCCGCAGCGGCGAGTCGGCCGGCAGCCCGAGGCGCATGGCCAAGTCGTCGGCGGTCTTGAAGCCGACGCCCCAAATGTCCGTCGTCAGCCGGTACGGGTTGCTCTTCACCAACTCGACGGCGTTGTCGCCGTAGGTCTTGTAAATGCGGATGGCGCGGGCGGTGCCGATGCCGTAGGACGACATGAAGACCATGATGGCCCGCACCCCCTTCTGCTCCTGCCAGCTTTGCCGAATCCGTTCGAGCCGGGCCGGGCCGATGCCCTTCACCTCCGAAAGGAACCCCGGCGAGCGGTCGATCACGTCGAGAGTGCGCTCGCCGAACACTTCCACGATGCGCTTGGCGTAAGCGGGGCCGATGCCCTTGATGAGGCCGGACCCAAGGTACTTGGTAATGCCCGCCAGCGTGTGCGGCGGGGTCGTCTTCAACTCGCTGGCCTTGAACTGCCGGCCGTGGTTGCGGTCGTTCACCCACTCCCCGGCCGCCTCGATGTACTCTCCGGAGACGACGCTGGAGAGCGTCCCGATGACCGTGACCGGCTCCCGCTGCCCCGGCACGGCGACGCGCAGGACGACGTACCCGTTGTCCTCGTTGTGGAACGTGATGCGCTCCACCACGCCCGAAAGTGTGTCCGGTGTCTTGAACTCGGCCTGCATGGGGGAATTAAACCACATCGGCCCCCCGGTTGCGATGGGAGTAGCCGCCCGCTTCGGTTGTGGCGAACCGATGCGTTTGGTACATTCAACCTAACCGGCCGAAATGAGGGCAACAGAATGGTGGCGACGACCCCGCAGAAGATGACCGTCGAGGAGTTCCTGAAACTCCCGGAGGACGGCGTCCGGCGGTCTTTAATTAACGGTATCGTGAAGGAGTACGGCATGACTGTTCGCGCCCACTTGCATGCGACCGTACTCATCGAGATTGCGTTTTACTTGCGGTTGTGGCTGGAGTCACAACCATTGCCGCGTGGGCGGTTCAGCGGGGGCGAGGCCGGAGTACGGTTGACCGAAGATACCACGGTCGGAGTTGACCTCGCCTACTATTCGGCGGAATTGCTCGCCCGGCAGACGGGCAGTTCGACAATGATTGTCGGCGTCCCGTCGCTGGTGGTCGAGATTTTATCGCCTAGCGACACCCTGGCGGAGACGGAAGACAAGGTAGACACGTATCTCTCGGCCGGCGTGCCGATCACATGGATCGTCAACCCTCGGCGGCAGACAGTCACCGTCTACCGGCCGCATCAACGATCCTTAACGTTCAACGCCGACCAAGAACTGACCGCCGAACCGGTCCTCCCCGGCTTCCGCATCGCGGTCGCCGACCTGTTCCGCTGACTCATGCCCGTCCTTCGCCCCATCGTTGACCACCTCACCACTTGGCTCCCGGCCTCGACGCGGGCGATGGGGTACGACCGGGAAATCTCCGGCATTCGCCGTCGCTATCTGCGCGTCAAAGACCACTGGGCCGACCACGTTGAGCATTGCCGGGCCGTCATCCGGCAAGGGATGGCCCTCGCCCCGCGGCGGCGCAAGGCCGTCATTCTTGGGGCGGGGTTGATGCATGACTTGCCGTTGGAGGAGCTTTGCCAACAGTTCCGCGAAGTCGTCCTCGTGGACATCTATCACCCGTTCGGCAGCCGGTGGCGGACGCGACACTTCCCCAACCTGCGCCGCGTCACGGCCGACATCACCAATACGGTCGCGGAGGCGTATCGCGTGGCGTGGGACAAGGACGAGCCGTTGCCGACGGCCGAGCCGACGCTGTTTCTGGACGACCCCGAAGTGGACTTCACGGCCTCGGTGAATCTGCTCTCGCAGTTGCCGTGCATGCCGATGACGTACCTGCTGAATCAGAACACACACACGCAGGTGAAGGTCATGGCGTACGTCCGGCTGTTGCTGTTCGCCCACATGGACTACCTGAGGAAACTCCCCGGCGTCGTCACCCTCATCACGGACGTGCAGCGGCTCAAGTACACCCTGATGAACCAACTGGTGGAGCGCAAAGACTTGTTCTTCGACGTGCCGACCCCGGCCGGCGGCGACGAGTGGGTGTGGCGGCTCGCCCCGTGCCCGGAGGCCGACCCCAAGCACCACTTTTACCGCCGCGTCGTCGGCATCGCGGACTGGAAGGCGCAAAGGCCAACCTCACCCCCCGGCCCCCTCAACGCGGCGGAGAGGGGGAGCAAGCGGGCGGCGGCCATTTTCCTGTAGGGCGAGCGTCTCGCTCGCCCTATATTCCGGATCGGTCCCCCCTCTCCGCCGCGGAGAGGGGGTTAGGGGGTGAGGGTGCCTTTGCGGCGAGCGCGAGGCGGGGTCACTCCGACGGCGGCCGCTCCACCGTCACCCGCGGCTCGGCCTTCCGGTAGCCCAAGGCCAAGGCGACGTGGAGGACTTCGTGCCACGTCGGGAAGGGGCGGCCGCGGAGGCGCATGTACCGCTCCATGGCGAGGGCGAATTCGACTTCGGCGGGAGTAAGGCCGGCGCCCGGGAAGTTTTCCTCGTAGCGCGCGTCGGTGAACTTGGGCATGGGAGCGGCATGGTTGGATTCACAAATGGGAAAAACATGACCGGGCGGGGAGTTGGAATTCTGAACGGCCGGCCCCCCGCCCGGCGTGGGAAGGGCTTCATCACGTCGCCCCGCGGCGACGGACTCCTGACCGCCATCACCCCGCGGCGACAGTGGACATTTGTACACTACCGGATAAATGGGGGCGGGGCGCCGACAAGCGGCGGACGTGAAAAAATGACCGGTGTCTAACTCACTTCGTGATCGTGATCTCAATCGTGTGCCGTTCCACGCCCACCGAGGACGGCTGATAGGCGTACCGCCCGTCCTTGACTTGGAGCAGCCCGAACGCGTGGGCGAAGCGGTCAATGCCGTTCGGGTTGGCGACGCGGCTGCGCCACGCTTGGCCGGGGACGAAGTTGTGCGTCGAGACGAACAGCGTCAGCCGCTCCTTGCCCAGTTCGTCCGAAATCACCCCTTCCGGCGGGAAGTCTTCCTCGTACGGGCGGCTCGGCAGGAGTGAGTGGGTGTTCTTGTGCCACACGTTGAGGGCGTTTTTCCCGTCCACCCACAACACTTCAAAGTAAATCGGCACGTCGGCCTTGATGTGCAACTTCAGTTGGTCGTCGGGGCGGAAGGCGGTCGTCTTCTTTCCCGTCTTGGAGTCCATCAGGTAGAACTCCAACCCGTCGATGGCCGACTTCTTGGCGTCGAAATCGGCGGCCGTCCACGCGTCCACGGCGGGGACCGCCGTCTGGTCGTCGCCGGCCGGCGGGCGCGGCGCGGGGAGGCGGCCGGCCGCGGCGGTCAGGCCTTCCGGGGGGTCCTTTTCGTTCGGCGTCACCAATTGGGCGATGTCCTTGCCCAGCGGCGTGCCGGTCAGCAGGTGGGCGAACCAGTCCGCGTGGACGAACGGGACGGGGCGCTTCATCCCGGCCTTGTCGAGGAAGTTTTTGGCCAGCGCGTCCCCGAGCGGGGTCCCCGCGGGGAAGCGGCCGAACGGGTAGTCGAGCAGGAACACGTCGAAGACGTCGGCTTGGACCTTGGTGTCCGTGATTTTGAACTTGGCGTCCACTTCCACGAACGGCTGGTGGTTCCACCCGGCCGCGGCGGTGTTGAGCCGGAAGACCGTGCCCGTCGGGTCGGCCGGCGCCGGGCCGGTCGCGGCGGGCCGGATCAGCCGCCGCACTTGCCCCAACACCTTCGCGCGCGTCGGGGCGAAATCCCCGTCGCCGACGAGGTGGTGCAGGGTCAGGTAGCGCGTGACGGCCAACTCGCCGGGGGACAGTTTCGCCGCGTCGGCCGCGATCACTTTCCACGCGAACTCGTCCCCGAACGCCGCCGGGTAAAAGCCGGCCCCGGCCGCGACCCACTCGCGCAGCACGCCGACTTCTTCCGCGGAGAGTTTCGGCCGGTTGCCCGGCGGCATGGACCCGTCTTCGACGAGCGCGACGAGTTGCGACGCGGCCGCGTCCTTCGGCTGGACGGCCGCCACCGGCCGGGCCTGCAACAAGTTCAGGTGATCGACCACGGACAGCCGGCCGGCCCCCGGCGTTTCGCCGTGGCACTCGGCGCAGTGCTGGTTCAAAATTCCCCGCACGCGAATGGTGCGGTCGGCCGCCGTGAAGTCGTCGGCCGCGTGGGCGACGGCGGGAAGCAGAAGGGCGGCGAGGAGGAGGCGATTCATGGGAAGGCCCATCAAAAAGACATTTTTAGCCGCGGATCGAACACGGATGGAACACGGATAAAGGCGGAAGAGAAGAGAAGAACTTCACCACAGAGGACACAGAGAGCACAGAGAAAAGACAGGAGCAGACAAGGCATTTTTTATAAATGCATTTCCTCTGTCTTTCTCGGTCTTTCCTCTGTGCCCTCTGTGGCCTCTGTGGTGAAGTTCTTCTGCCTTTGTCTTT
>JAYUGD010000425.1:0-1808 GCA_043767785.1 Zavarzinella sp.
CGCGGGGATCAACCCCGCGGCTCGTTGGACTTTTGAGATAACGGTTGCATCCTCTCCCCCAATTGGGTAACGTCAACACACCTGCCCTGCCTTCCCGCCGCCAGTCCGGTCGCCCCCGGAGTCCGTCTGAATGCCGCATTCGCACCCGCATGCATTTATGCACTTTAACCCGCTGGTCCGCGAAGGGCTGGCGTTGCCGAGTCGTCGGAACCTCTTGAAGGCCGGGCTGGCGGGGATCGCCGGGTTGTCCGTGCCCACACTCCTCCGGCAACAGGCGCAAGCGGCCGGGTCGGCGCGGAAGGGGAAAAGCGTCATCCTGTTGTGGATGGCGGGCGGGCCGAGCCACATTGACACGCTGGACCCGAAGCCGGGCCGGCCGGTCGAAAACCGGGGGCCGTTCCAGACCATCGGGACCAAGTTGCCGGGCGTCCGCGTCTGCGAGCACTTGCCGAAGCTCGCGGGCATGTTGGACCGCTTCACGGTGTTGCGGTCGGTCGATTCGGCGGGCAGCAACCACGAGCCGAACCGCGTGATGCAGTCCGGATACCGGGACGCGGAGCCGCGCGAGAACCGGGCCGCGGATCGCCGGCCGGCCATCGGCAGCATCGTCTCCAAGCACCACGGGCCGAACCACCCGGCCGTACCCGCCTACGCCACGTTCATGAAGTCCCGCTCACACATCCCCTTCGCCGGGGACGCCGGCAAAGCCCACGACCCGTTCGTGCTGAACCAAGCGGCGGGCGGCCTGCCGGTGCTTGACCTCGTCGGCGGCGACACCGGGGCGGTTTCCACGGCGAACTTGTTCCAGTTGGCCGGCGGCGTTTCCCATGATCGCATCGACGAACGTCGGGGATTACTGAAACACTTCGACACCGTGCGGGCCGAAGTTGACCGGACGGATTCGATGGCGGTGATGGACCGCTACGGCCAGCAAGCCGTGGACATGCTCCTCGGCCGCCGGATGCAGACGGCCCTTGACCTCAGCGCTGAATCGCAGGCGGTCCGAGACCGCTACGGCAAACACCTGTGGCTCCAACAGACGCTGCTCGCGCGCCGGATGGTCGAAGCGGGGTCGGCGTTCGTCACCCTTGACTTGAGTTACCACACGGCCTCCGGGACGTGGGACACCCACGGGGACAACATCCCGCCCTACGGCGGCATCCTGAAGGGGTTGAAGCCGCTGCTGCCGTTGTTCGATCATCTCATTACGACGCTGGTGGACGACCTCGACCAGCGCGGATTGCTGGACGACTGCCTCGTGATCGCGATGGGGGAATTCGGCCGCACGCCGCAGACGGGGACGCAGGAAAGCACGGACGGCCGAAACCATTGGCCGCCGGTGATGTCGATGCTGATGGCCGGCGGCGGGTTCCGGCACGGCCAAGTGATCGGGGCGACGGAACAGGACGGCGGCCGAATCAAGGAACGCCCCGTGACCCCCGGCGACCTCGCGGCCACGATCTACCACCACTTCGGCGTCCCGCAGGACACGGTGTACGTCGATCCCACCGGCCGCCCCGTTCCGGTGGTGCAGGAAGACGGCAAGCCGATCGCGGAGATGATTTAGAGATGCTTCACATGCGGGCGAGGTCGGCTTGTGCGCCGCCGGCCTCACCCGACAACAAGTTTGATGGCCACGTCGCCGCCGGGATTCCAATCGAAGAGCATGAGTTTCGGATTGTCAGTAGAGTTGGATGTATCTGGCTGACGCGACCCCCCCCGGCCCCCCCTTGCCAAGGGGGGGAGAAAAACAGCCGCCGTGTGATCGCTTTTGCCCATCACGGGGGCCGGATTTCCTCCCCCCCTTG
>JAYUGD010000426.1:0-5291 GCA_043767785.1 Zavarzinella sp.
TTCGCCAACATACAGGGGGCTGACGCCCCCCGCTCGCCAAGAATACAAACCAACGATTTCTACCCCTCCTCTCACCGGGCCAAAATCGCCGATGAGCCAACCCGACCCGACCGCCAATCCGGCCGCCGCCAACGCCGCGTTCGGCATGGCGCAGCAAAGCCTGTTCGCCTTCCAGCGCATGCAGGAGGAGACGGCCCGCCTGCACAAGCAGTTCTTGGACAACCAGCAGGCGGCCTTGGCCACTTTGCAGGCGCTGATTGGCCAGCAACAGGCCATCATGGGCGGGGCGCCCAGCCAAGCGTATTCCCCGCCGGCCACGATTCCGACTTATCTCCCGGCGCCGCAACCGGCGATTGTCGTTCCAATGACCCCGGCCCCGGTGGCGAAACCCTCGCTGCCTACGACGACAACCGGGCCGGACGCGGGGGCCATCTTGCTCGCGGTCGTGGCGGAGAAGACCGGATACCCGGCCGACATGCTCGGCCTCGACATGCAGCTCGACGCCGACCTCGGCATCGACTCCATCAAGCGCGTCGAAATCCTCTCCGCCCTCCAGGAGAAATTGCCGAACGCTCCCTCCGTGAAGCCGGAACACTTGGGCACGTTGCACACGCTGCGCGACATCGTCACGTTCCTCGGCGAGTCGGCTCCCGCGGCTCAAGTCGCATCGCCGCCCGCGCCGGCGGCGCTACCTCCGCACGCGGCCGCAAGCCCGGTCGGCGATATCCTTCTCTCCGTCGTCGCGGAGAAGACGGGGTATCCGGCCGACATGCTCGGCCTCGACATGCAGCTCGACGCCGACCTCGGCATCGACTCCATCAAGCGCGTCGAAATCCTCTCCGCCCTCCAAGAGCGGCTGCCCAACGCGCCGGCCGTCAAGCCGGAACACCTGGGCACGCTGCACACCCTCCGCGACATCGCGGGCCTCTTGGCCGGGCCGATGCCCGTCCCGACCGGCCCACCGATCACGCCGCCGGTGCCGGAGGCCCCTCGCCCTTTCGTCGCGGCGACCACTCCGGCGTTAGCTGAGAGTGGTCGCGAAATCAGCCCCGACGAGTTGCCGCCGACCCCGATCCCGGAACTCCCGCCGACGGCCTACCAGACCCACTCGAAGATCGGCGTGACCGCCGCGCCGATCTTCGACGGGGAGGCGTCGCCGCCGCCATCCGTGTTGATCCCCGCCTCGGCGTCGCCGCCGCCGGAGCCGCCCCGCGAAGTCTCCGCCGCGGCCGATGTCGTCCGCAGCCTCGTCACCGTGGTCCCGATTGACTTGACCGTCGAGCGCAAGCGAATCACCACGGACCGCTACGCCCCCGTGTGGCTGATCGCCGAGCCGTCGAGCCTGACGGCCACCGTCTCCCGCCAGTTCGACGCGGCCGGGTGCCGGCCGCAGTTTATCCCGTGGAACGACTCGCCGTACGCCTACGAGCCGAAGGGCTTGGCCGGGCTGGTGCTGATCGCCCCGGACGGGACGTGCCCGGACGACTTGCCCGTGCGGGCCTTCCGCTGGCTGAAGCGGGCGGCCGGCGCCCTGAACGAGTCGGCCCGCAACGGCGGGTCGTTCTTCGCCACCGTCACCCGCCTCGACGGGGCGTTCGGGTTCGGCAACTTGGACGCCGCCCGCGACCCCGTGCAAGGCGCGCTCGCCGGCCTGAGCAAGACCGCCTCGCACGAGTGGCCGCTGGTGAACTGCAAGGCCCTCGACCTCGACCCGGCGACGGCCCGCAACTTGGCCGGCCCGCTGGTGGACGAAATCCTGTTGGCCGGCCCGCTGGAAGTCGGCCTGACCGCCCAAGGGCGGTCCACGCTGGAACTCGTTGACCGGCCGCCGACGATTTCCGATTCTCCCCCGTTGCCGGAGGGGGCCGTGATCGTGGTCTCCGGCGGGGCGCGCGGCGTGACGGCCGAGTCCCTGATGCCGCTTGTCCGGGCGGTGCGGCCAAAGTTGGTGATCCTCGGCCGCACGCCGACGTCAGCGAATGAGCCGGAGTGGCTGGCGAAACTCGCGGACGAGGCCCAAATCCGGCAGGCCATCCTCGGCCGCCGCGAAAAGCCGGGAACGCCACGCGAGATCAACGACGAAGTGAAGCGGCTGCTGGCAGAGCGGCAAGTCCGGCAGAACCTGCGCCGGTTCGCCGACGCCAGGGCGACGGTGCAATACATCACGGCCGACGTGCAACACGCCGGCGCGCTGTCCGCCGGGCTGGCGGACATCCGCCGGACGTTCGGCCCCGTCTCGGCCATCGTCCACGGCGCGGGCGTCCTCGCGGACCGCAAGATCGAAGACCTGACGGACGAGCAGTTCACCCAGGTTTACTCGACGAAAGTCGTCGGCCTGAAAAACTTGCTGCTGGCCACGGAAGATGACCCGCTGCGGGCCGTCGTGCTGTTCTCCTCCTCGACCGGGCGGTTCGGCCGGGCCGGCCAAGTGGCCTACGCGGCGGCCAATGAGGTGTTGAACAAGACGGCCCAACACTTGAAGCGGAAGCACCCGAATTGCCGGACCGTCGCCCTCAACTGGGGGCCGTGGGAGGGGGGGATGGTGACGCCCGCCCTCGCGAAGGTGTTCGCCGGCGAAGGCGTCGGCCTCATCCCGTACGCGGCAGGCGGCGACCTGTTGGCCGCCGAGTTGCAGAACCCGGACCGCCCCGCCGAAGTCGTCGTCATCGCCCGGCCGCGGGCCGAGTCGGCGCCGGAGACGCCGAGCAAAGTCGGCGCGGCCGGCCCGGAAATGACGGTGGTGTTCGAGCGCACGGTGAGCCTGTTCGACCACCCCGTCCTGCGGTCGCACGTGTTGAACGACAAGGCGGTGTTGCCGTTGGCCATCCACGCCGAATGGCTGTCCCACGCCGCGATGCACGGCAACCCCGGCCGGCGCTACCACGGGTTCAACGATCTTCGACTGTTCCAGCCGGTGAGTGTGGACGAGTTGAACCCGGTCCACATTGAAGTCTTGGCAGGCAAGGCCGTCGCGACGGCCGCGGGCTTCGTGGTCCCCGTCGAAATCCGCAGCCACAAGAACGACCGGGCCGTGACGCACTCGCGGGCCGATATTCTGCTCGTCGAGCATCTGCCGGCGGGCGAAATGGTCGCCGCGTTGCCCGAGACCGGCCCGTACACGCACACGGCCGACGAGGCGTACGAATACTTCCTGTTCCACGGGCCGGACCTGCGGGCGCTCGAGCGCGTGGACGGCGTCTCCGAGGCGGGCCTGATCGCCTACGCCAAGGCGGCCCCGGAGCCGGTGTGCTGGATGGATCACCCGGTCCGCAACCACTGGCTCGGCGACCCGCTGGCGATGGACGCCGCGTTCCAAATGATGATTCTGTGGACATCGCACCAGCACCGCCGCGGCTCGCTGCCGTGTTACGTTGGCGAGTACCGCCAATACCGGCGGGCCTTCCCGGCCGACGGTTTGCTAATCGCCCTGCGGGTGACGCGCGACAACGGCACGATGATTCGGGCCGACATCGACATGATCGACGGCGAGGGGCGGCTGGTGGCGCGTCTGATCAATGTTGAACACGTGATGGACGCGGCGCTGGCCGAAGCCTTCCGCAAGGGGCGGCTCAACCAACCGACGGGCCACGCCTCACGGGTCGGAGGCTGACGCCGCATGTCATCGCACGAGAAGGTTGCCGTCGTCGGGTTCGGCGGCCTGTTCCCCGGCTGCTCGTCCGTGGACGATTTCTGGCGGGCGGTTCGCGACGGGGCCGACCTGTCGAGCGAGCCGCCGCCCGGCCGCTGGCCCGTCCCGCCCGAGCAAGTTTTCGACCCACGCCCGGCCACGCCCGACCGCGTCCACTCAAAGCGGGCGTATTTCCTGCGGCCATTCGTGGCCGACACGGCGGGCTTGGACATTCGCGGCCTGCCATTGGCGGACCTCGACTCGGTGTTTCACGTCGCCTTGCACGTGTGCGGCAGCGCGTGGCGGTCCGTCGCCAAGCCGTCCGCCGGCCCGGTCAACGGTGGAGTCATTCTCGGGAACATCGCGCTCCCCACGGAGAAGTCGAACGAATTGGCCCGCGAAGTCTTCGGCCCCACGCTCGGGCTGTCCTCTCCCGCGCAGCCAGTCAACCGCCTGAACCGTCATACGACCGGCCTGCCCGTCCACTTGGCGGCCAAGGCGCTCGGATTCAAGCAAGGCGGCTACGCCCTCGACGCGGCCTGCGCGTCCTCGCTGTACGCGATTAAACTCGCGTGTGACGAGTTGCTCTCCGGCCGGGCCGACGTGATGATGGCGGGCGGCATGTCCCGGCCGGACAGCCTGTACACGCAGATGGGCTTCACGCAACTGCGGGCGCTGTCCGTCTCGGGAAAGTGTTCCCCGTTCGACGCAGAAGCCGACGGCCTCGTCGTCGGCGAAGGCGGCGGCGCGTTTGTCCTCAAGCGGCTCTCCGACGCCGTGCGGGACGGGGACACGATTCACGGCGTCATCCACGCGGTCGGCCTGTCGAACGACATCGAGGGGAACGTACTTCAGCCCGCGAGCGAGGGGCACTTGCGGGCCATGCGGGCTGCGTACCGAAAGGCGGGGTGGAACCCCGGCGACGTGTCGCTGGTTGAGTGCCACGCCACGGGGACGCCGACCGGCGACGCGATCGAGTTCGCCAGCCTGCGGGAATTGTGGCGCGGGCAGTCGGGCCGGGCGGCGGTCGGGGGCGTCAAGTCCACGGTCGGGCACTTGCTCACCGGGGCCGGGGCCGCGGGGTTGGCGAAAGTCCTGCTCGCGATGAAGAACCGCACACTGCCGCCGACCGCGAATTTTCGGCGCCCGGCCGCGAAACTGGAATACACCGGCGACCCGCTGCGCATTCTTTCGGCGCCCGAAGACTGGCCGAGCGACGGCCCCCGCCGGGCGGCCGTCAGCGGCTTCGGCTTCGGCGGCATCAACGCCCACTTGCTGATCGAGGAATGGGCCGGCGACACCCCGGGCCGCGTGGCGGTCAGCGTCCCGGCGAAACCGCCGACCGGCAAGATTGCTGTCGTCGGCGTCGCCGCCCGCCAAGCCAAAACCATCACGGAGATCGAGTTCCCCGTCCAGAAGTTCCGCATCCCGCCGACGGAAGTGCAGGAGATGCTGCCGCAGCAAACCATCATGCTGCTGACGGCCGCCGAGGCGCTGGACGACTGCACAACTTCCCCGGCCGACCACACCGCCGACGGTATCTTCATCGGCGTCACACTCGACCCGAACACGACGAACTTTCACCTGCGCTGGATGAAGGGCTTCCAAGACCCGTCGCAAGCGGATGCCGTCCACCCGCCGCTGACTGCCAACCGCACCATGG
>JAYUGD010000427.1:0-5288 GCA_043767785.1 Zavarzinella sp.
CGCGGGCATCGTCGCTTTTCGCTCCGCGAAAAGTCCGGCTTCGCGCCAAAGGGGACAGCCTTCCGTGCGAAGAAGCCAATCTTTTCGCGGAGCGAAAAGCGACGATGCTCACGCCCGGTCTCAGTCGTCCCATACGCTCTGAGAAGTCCGACCGCCCGATTTCAGTCAATCTTGGCATCCGGGGTGCATCCCCATTCCTCCGCTCCTAAAACGAGCAACTGAAAAACGGAATCTCCTCGGCGGTGCCATGCTCCTTCGCGTTCTGCTGTTCGTCGCGTTCATCGGCTTGGCCCTCCTGGGGGCGGAGGCCGCGCCGAAGCCATTCACCGTCGAAACGGCCAACGGCCGCACCTTCGAGGGGGGCCTGCTGAACCCGAACGTGCGGCTCAAGACGCATTACGGCGTCCACGAGATCGAGACGGCGCACTTGAAGCGCATCACGTTCGCCAAGGCCGACGCCCCGGACAGTCAGGACGCGGTCGAACTGAAGGAGAAGGAGACCGTCCGCGGCAAGTTGCTGACGGAGACGCTGGAGTTCCAGACGCCGGAAAAGATCGAGGCGTTCGCCGCCCGCGACTTGCGGGAAATCAAGGCCATCAACACGGTGAAGCCGGGGCTGTTCGCCGTCATCGTCGGGTTGCTCACGTTGGCCGCGATGGAGATCGTGCTGGGCATCGACAACATCATCTTTCTCGCCATCTTGGCCGGGAAGTTGCCGGTCGCCCAACAGCCGCGGGCGCGGCGGCTCGGGCTGATCGCCGCCCTGGGCACGCGGCTGGCCCTGCTCGCCTCGCTGTCGTTCCTCCTCGGGCTGACCAAACCGGTGTTCACCCTGCCGGACTTGCCGTTGGTACACGACATGGAGGCCCGCGAGGTGTCGCTGCGAGACCTCATCTTGATGGTTGGCGGGCTGTTCCTGATCGCCAAGAGCGTCCACGAGATGCACTCGAAGCTGGAGGCGGAAGACCACACCCCCGACGGGAAGCCCGGCGCCCAGGCCACGTTCGGCATGGTGCTGGTGCAGATCGCCATCTTGGACATCGTCTTCTCGCTCGACTCCGTCATCACGGCCGTCGGCATGGTGGACGAACTGTGGGTGATGGTCGCCGCCATGGTGATCGCCATGCTGGTGATGATGCTCTTCGCCGGGTCCATCAGCGACTTCGTGGAACGCCACCCGACGATCAAGGTGCTGGCCCTGGCGTTCCTGATCCTCATCGGCGTCATGCTGGTGGCCGAGAGCCTGGGCCAGCACATCGACAAGGGGTACATCTACTTCGCGATGGCCTTCGGGGTGGCCGTGGAGATGATCAATTTGCGGGTGTCGAAGAAGGCGACTTCCCCTTCCCGAATCGCAGATACAGCGGCGGCAGCAAAAACAGATTCAGCAGCGTCGATGTGACCAGCCCGCCGAGGATCACGACGGCCAACGGGTACTCGATCTCTTGGCCCGGCTTGTTGCCCGTGACGGCCAACGGCAGCAAGGCCAGCCCCGTCGCCAAGGCAGTCATCAGGATGGGGGCCAAGCGCTCCTCGGCGCCGCGCGTCACCAAGGCGGGGCCGAACGGCTCGCCCTCCGCGTGCTCCAAGTGGCGATAGTGGCTGACCATCATGATGCCGTTGCGCGCGGCGATGCCGAGGACGGTGACGAACCCGACGATGGAGCCGAGGGACATGACGCCGCCGGTCAGCCAGACGGCCGCGACGCCGCCGACCAAGGCGAACGGGATCGTCAGGGCGACCAGCCACGTCGGCCGCCACTCGCCGAAATCGACGTACAGCAAGAGCACGATGCCAATGAGGGCCAAGGCCCCGAGGGCGTACAACTTCCGCGTCGATTCCTGCCGGGCGGCGTACTCGCCCAGGAACTCCGGGTGGTACTCGCGGTCGAACGGAACCTCCTTGACGGCCGCTTCGACATCACTCGCCACGGACCCCAAGTCGCGGTCCTTCACGTTGCAGGTAATGTCGATGCGCCGGGAGGCGTTCTCCCGCTTGATCTCATTGGCGGCGGGCACGATGGCGACCTCGGCCACGTCCCCGAGCCGCACTTGCACGCCAGTCGGCGTGTCGATGGGCAGGTCTTGCACGGCCGTGATGTCGCTGCGCAACGACGGCACGCCCCACACCACCACGTCGTATTTCTTCACCCCCTCGAAGACTTCGCCGACCTTGGAACCCTTTAACAGCGTGGACGACGCCCGGCGAATGTGCCCGGCCGTCAGCCCGTACTGCTCGGCCTTTTCAGGCTTCAGCCGCACTTGCAACTGCGGGATCAACACCTGCGGCTCGACCTTCAAATTGGCGACGCCGGCCACCTTGGCCATCGCGGCTTCGACTTCTTTGGCCTTCGTGCGCAGCACGGCCTGGTCCGGCCCGTACAGCCGGACGACAATGGTGGCCCCGGAGCCGGTCAGCACTTCCTTGATGCGCTCGCGCAGGAATGTCAGCACATCGCGGTACAGGCCGGGGTAGGCGTACACGGCCGCCTCGATGAGCTTCAGCGTCTTCTGGTAGTCGGCATTCGGGTCGATGCTGATCCAGAGTTCCGTGAAGTTCGGGCCGACCGGCTCGTCCGCGACTTCGGCCCGGCCGATGTGCGAGCCGAAGTTCTTCACGCCGTCGATCTTCCGCAGGTCTTTGCTGGCTAGCACGGTCACGCGCGTCATCGCCTCCAGCGACGTGCCGGGCTTTTCGACGAAGTGCATCAGGAAGTCGGTCTCTTGGAAGCTCGGCAAGAACTCCTGCCCGAGTTGCGTGGCCGCCGCCGCGGACAAGACGAACGCCGCCGCCAAGAACAGCCCGGCGAACGTCGGCCGGTGCAACACCCACGGCAGCACGCGGCGGTATTGGGCCTTGAGGAAGCGCGCGACCGGGGCTTCCTTGGGCGGGGCCTTGCGGCCCGTGAGCAGCATGTAGGAAAGGGCCGGCGTCACCGTCAGGGCCACGAGCAGCGAGGCCATGATGGCGAGGACGTAAGCCATCGCCAGCGGCCGGAAGAACGCCCCGGACAGGCCGTCGAGAAAGTACACCGGCAGGAACACCAGCACGACGATGAAGCTGGCGTAGACGACGGCCGACCGCACTTCCATCGATGCATCGACCACCACGCGGAAGGCCGAGTGCGGCGTCTCCGTCAGGCGGTTCAGCGCCAGACGGCGGGCGATGTTCTCCACGTCGATGATCGCGTCGTCCACGACTTCGCCGAGGGCGATCACCAAGCCGGCCAAGACCATCGTGTTGATGGTGGCCCCGGTGTACGAGATGAGGAGAAGGGCCGCCGTCAGTGACAGCGGGATGGCCGTCAGGCTGATGAGGGCCGTCCGCCAGTCGTACAGGAACGTCAGCAGGATCACGACGACGAGGCCGCAGCCGATCAGGAGGGCGTGTTTCAAATTGTCGATGGCCCGCTCGATGAACGTCGCCGGCCGGAAGATGGTCGGGTCGATCTCCACGTCCTTGAGGCCGGGCTTCAGCAGGTCGATGACGGCTTCCACCTTGCGGGTGAGTTCCAGCGTGTTGGCCTGCGGTTGCTTCTCGACGATCAGCAGCAGCCCCGGCCGGTCGTTGATGATGGCGTCGCCAATGGGGGCGCCGGAGTCGATGCGGATGGTGGCGACGTCGCCCAAGCGAACCGGCGCGCCGCCCTTGAAGTCAACGACCGTGCGGGCGAGGTCATCTTCCGTCAGGATCGGCGAGACGTGCCGGACGGCGAGGCGGTGGTTGGGCGTGTCCACGAAGCCGCCGGACTCCAGCACGGTCGCGTCCCCGGCGGCCCGCGTGACGGCGTCCAGCGTGATGCCGTTGGCCCGCAAAACGTCCGGGTCCACCAGCACCTGAAACTGCTTGTCCCGCTGGCCCCACACGGCGACGTTGGCGACCCCGTTGACGGCCATCAGCCGCGGCCGCACGGTCCACATAATCACGTCAGTCAACTCTTGCTGACTGAGCTTGTCCGACCAAACCCCGATCTTGAGCACGCGACTGGTGGAGGAGAGCGGCTGCAAAATCACCGGCGGCCTGGCGACCGTGGGCAGCCGCCGCGTCTCGGCCGTCACCCGCTCCTGCACCATCTGCCGCGCGGCCATCGGGTCGCTGCCGCTGTCCAAGATCATCACGATCTGCGACAGCCCGAGGACCGACTTCGACCGCAGCGTCTTGACGTGCGGGATGCCGTTCAGGGCGTTCTCCAACGGGACGGTGACGAGGTTCTCGACCTCCTCCGTGGACAGCCCCGGCGCCTCCGTCTGCACTTCCACGACCGCCGGGGCAAACTCCGGGAACACGTCCAGCGGGGCCGAGCGGATCGACCGCGACCCGACGACCAGCAGCACGACGCCGAGGGCGAGGACGACCACGCGGAGGCGAACGGAGGTTTCGATCAGGGAGGAGAGCATCGGACGGTGGTTACGCTTTCTGGGGTGGACGGTGGATATTGTCTCGACTGGCGAGCTTGGCCAATTCTTGCTGCCAATCCCCGCACAATTTGTAATTGCCGCCGTCGTTTTGGTGGTAATCCGTGATGTTCATCTCCCGGATGCTCGCGTGGCCGGGCAGGTGGTGGACGGGGTCCGGCGTCGGCACGATTGTCAGGCCCAAGCCCCGAATGTCCCGAACCGCCAACCGGACGACGAAATACTTGGCCCGCTTCTTCTCGTCCGGGATCACGGCCAAGAGTTGTTGGGGAGCGATAACGCGCTCACGGTAAACGGAGAGGCCGTCCGTATCCCCGGCGGCCGGCCGGAACGCCAACCGCTGCACGGGGACCGTCAAGGATTCGTCGCAGAAGGCCGCGGGCACGCGCCGCAACACGTACTCGTCGTCGGCCACGGTATCGTCTGGCATTGGCCGTCGGGAGTCAGAGGGACTGGTGGAGCGTCGGCTGCCCTTCCCGGAACAGGGTCAGGTGGCCTTTGGCCGGGGCGGTCACTTCGACTTCCAATTGCGTCCCGCCGCCGGCTTGCCACTCGAACAAAACCGTGCCCGTGAGGCTCGGCACGATGCGACTCGGCGGAAGGTAGCCTTTGCCTTGCAGCCACCCCGCCAACCGGAGGGCCGAGTCCACCAGCGATGTCGCCGGGGCGTTGGCGCCGAGGCCGTCCCAGTCGTCTTCGAGGGACCGGATCGCCAACAACTGATCGGTGGCCTCATTCCAGCCGTCATTGAATGCCGTGGTGTCGTCTCCCCCGCCGTCGCCGTGCAAGGGGGACGTGTGGAGTTGTTCGGCCAAGTCGGTCAAGTCCGCAATCATGACAGCGTACCCGATGCACAAGAAACTTCGGCCGCGT
>JAYUGD010000428.1:0-5282 GCA_043767785.1 Zavarzinella sp.
TCACGGTTCAAGTCGTCCAAGGCGCCATCACCGAATTGTTCCACGCGACGCAGGGCGGCCACCCGCACGCGGAATTCCGGGGAGTCCAGCGCCGCCATCAGTTGCCCCCACTCCGCGGCCGTCGGGGTTATGACCGGGCGAAGTCGTTGCCGCAAGAACGGTAGCAGCGCGTCCGGCGGCGTCTCGGCCAACTTCCAGATCGCGGCGTAGGCCGGCTTCGCGTCGCCGGCCAAGTCGGCCCACCAATTGGTCAGGTCGGCTTCCGTGTGCGTGGGGCTGAGTTGCTCGACGGGGAAGGAAGAGATGTCCCATGTCAGGGCGGTGCCGTCGATGATCGGGGTGAACGCCGTGCGGCCGTCGGGAAAAAGGGCGAGACCCGTGGCCGGGTGGTCGGCGAAGTGGCCGTGGCCGAGCCGGGGGAATTCCCACCGGCCGCGGTCCTTCCCGGTCGCCAAGTCCACGATCCGCAGACATCGCCCGTCCGCCACGGCAGCCGTCCGGCCGTGGACGCAGACCAGGGGCGACGCCATCGGCGTTTTCCCGGCCACGTCGGCGGTGACGGCCGCCCCGGAGGCCGCCTCCCATATTCGGACGGCGATCACTTCCGTGTTCGGGAGTCGCCGAGACGAGGCGAGCCAGCGGCCGTCGCGGGACATGGCCTTAAACAACCCGTCGCAGCGGATGCGGGCCGCACCCGTCTTGCCGTCGGTGAGGGCGAAATCGCCCGAGGTCGTGCCGATGTAGGCGTCCCCGTCGGGCAACCAGCCGTTGAAGCGGTGCGGGCCGGCCCGCTCCACGAAGTCGCGGCGGACCACCCGGCCGGTCGCCGCGTCGCGGACCTCGATTCGGTCGGCGTCCCCATCGCCGCTGATGCCGCGGGCGTGCGCCCCGGCGCCGTCGGCCGTGAACTGCCAAGCGATCCGCGTGTCCGGATCCGCTGAGAAGTGCCTGCCTTGGGGGCGGCCGGTCGCCGCGTCCCAACTCCGGATGTCGCCGCGGGAGTTGCACGCCCGCACCGTGCGGCCGGCATCCGCGAAGGCAATGCTTTCGCCGTCGGACCCTAGCCCGGCGAGGGAGAGTCGCACCCGCCCCGTCCGCGTGTCCCATAAGTCAACCGTGCCGGCCAAGCGGTCCGGCGCGGCCACCGTGCGGCCGTCGGGGGAGATTTCCGGGGTGAAGAACTCGGGTTCCGGGTCTTCCTCGTTGACGGGGCGGCCCGTGGCCGTCTCCCGGACGAGCAGGCGACTCCGCAAGCCCAACACGACCCGCGCCCCGTCCGGCGAGAACCGGCCCGGCCCCGCGGGGGGCAGCCGGCATAAGTCTTTGCCGGTCGCGGCGTCGAGCAGGCGCGACGCGCCGTATTCCGTGACGAGCACGCGCCCGCCGTCCGGGCTGACGGCGACACGGGGAGACCCTTCCGACGCGGTCGCATCCACCGACCAGGCGACGCCGGTCTTCAGGTCGATCAGCCGCGGCGTCCGCGGTCCGAAGCGCCAATCCTCCGGATACTCGACGATCGCCAGCCGGTCCCCGGCCGGGGTGAAGGCGGCCGCGCGCGTGAAGCACGCACGAGAGAACAGTTCCCGGCCGGTGGCCGCGTCCAACACGACCAGTTTTCCGCGGTTGATCGCCCCGACCGCCAGCCGGGAGCCGTCGGGACTAAACGCCGCGTGCAGGTCGGGTTGACTGTCCGTCCGGTCCTGTTGCTCGAACGCCAACGCGACGGCGACGACTTGCTTCGTCCGGCAGTCGTACAGAACGATACGGCAGCCGTCGCCGCCGACGGCGACGCGCGCCCCGTCCGCGGAGACCGCCACGCCCTCGACCGTCCCGATTTTCTCGACGGGAAATGACCCCGTGACCCGGCCGGTGACCGCGTCCGCGACGACGCAGAGTTTCTTCCGAAACCCGACAACGGTGGCCCCGTCCGCGGAGAGCGTCGGCTTGGCCAACGGCGTGTCCCCGAGCCGCCGTTCGCCGGTCTGCTTGCCGGTCCCGAGATCCCACCACCGAACCGTGTTGTCACGCCCGACGCTGACGGCCGTCTTCCCGTCGGGCAAAATCGTGAAGTCTACCAGTTGCGGGTGGCGCAGCCGCAGTGACCCGAAGCGTTGAATCGCCCCGGCCGGCAGTGGGTCGCCGTAGCGATCCACATGGCGCGGCGCCGGCCCTTGCTCGGGCGCTTGGGCCGCGAGCGGCGCGGCGATCAACGACAATACGAAGAGACAGCGGGGCAGGGCGGCCATCCGGGGACTCCGGGGAATCGGCCGACTGAGTGTACCACGAACACCGGGGCGATGACCTGCCCACTTCGCGGAATAAGATTTCAGTGTCCGTGATCGTCGGGGCGAAGGCGTCACCGGACGAGATGCCGGCGGCGACGCCGGGGACGGGCAAGGGGCGACGAGTAAATCACTTCGCTTGTGAGCCAAGGTCTTTTGTGGTATTTTAATACCACCCCCGGAGCCGAGCCGTGTCCGATTTTTCTTTCATCTGGGATTTGGACGACGACCCGGACGGCAACGTGCATCACATCGCCGAACATGGCGTCACACCCGAGGAAGTGGAAGAGGTGTTCGACAACATTTCCGACCGAGATGTGAGTCGGACCACCAACCGTCCCGTCGTGTTTGGGGACACGCGGACTGGTCGGCATCTCATTGTGGTGTACGAGAACATTGACGGGGACACGATTTATCCCATCACGGCTTACGAGGTCAACAGGAGTCAATCATCATGAGCGTGGACCGCCCGAATCGAGGCCGGAAGTTGACGCCGGAAGAGGCCGCCAAGTACCGCGCCGTCCGGGAACAAATCAACGAGGAATTGCCGGACCTCATCGCCCGGCATGCCGCCCGGACGAAAGCCGGCGCCGAATTGGAAACCGTGGTGCATGAGTTGAAATCGACCCGCGAGGCCAAAGGCCTGAGCTTGGCCGACATGACGGATTTGACCGGCATGGATAGTTCCGCGCTCTCCAAGTTGGAAACCGGACAGCGGACCAACCCGACGATCGAAACGCTGTCCCGGTACGCCGCAGCGGTAGGCAAACGTCTGGTGGTTTCGTTGGTTGACGCGGCCTCGTGATCTACCTCGACGCCCACGCGACGACGCCGATGCTCCCGGAAGTGTGGGACGCCATGCGGCCGTTCGCGCTGGAGCAGTTCGGCAACCCGGCCAGCGTTCACGGCGTTGGGCGGAAGGCGCGGGCCGCGCTGGGGGACGCGCGGGAGCAAATTGCCGGTCTCCTCAACGCCCACCCGGACGAAGTGGTGTTCACCAGCGGGGCGACGGAGGCGAACAACCTGGCCGTCTTCGGGTTGGCGGGGTCGGCGCCGGGGCATGTCGTTTCCAGCCCGGTGGAACACCCGTGCGTCGCGGAGCCGGTGCGACAACTCGCGGGGCGGGGCTTCGCGGCGGATTACGTTCCCGTGGATGCCGAGGGCGTCGTGCGGGCCGAGGTCTATCGCCAGTTGGTGCGGCCGGAGACGCGGTTGGCGGTGGTGATGCTCGTCAACCATGAGACGGGATCCGTCCAGCCGGTGCGGGAACTGGCCGCTCTCCAAAACGTCCCGTTCCACTGCGACGCGGCCCAAGCGGTCGGGAAGATGCCGGCGGACTTCCGCGCGCTCGGCGTCACCACGCTGAGTTTCAGCGCCCACAAATTCGGCGGGCCAAAGGGGGTCGGGGGGTTGCTCGTGAAGCGGGGCGGCAAACTGGCGCCGCAACTCTTCGGCGGGCACCAGCAGGAGAACCGCCGGCCGGGGACGGAGAGTGTGATGTTGGCCGTCGGGATGGCGACGGCGTTGAAGATTTCCACGGAGCGGATGGCCGCCAACCGGGAACACGTTTCGCATTTGCGAAACCTTTTCCGCGACCGGCTGCAGAGCCTCGCGGCCCCGGTCGTCGTCAACAGTCCGGCCAACGGATCGCCGTTCGTGTTGAACGTGGCGTTTCCGGGGTGCCGGGCCGAGTTGCTGCTGATGATGCTCGACCTCGCGGGGGTCGCGTGTTCCACCGGGTCGGCCTGCTCCAGCGGGTCGCTGTTGCCGTCGCCGGTGCTGACGGCGATGGGCGTCCCGGACGCCGTGTTGGGCAGCGCGATGCGGTTTAGTTTTTCGCCGACCCTTACTTTGGAACAAGTCTTGACGGCCGCGGATAAAATCGCGGCGGCCGTCGCCCGGTCGCGATAATCGGCACAGTCACCCCGACCCGTCGTCTTTTCCGGGTTTGCCCAGTTCGCGGAGATTGTTTGTCTCACGGGACCGGGAGAGTTTGTGTCGATGCTCCATGTAGCCATGGAAGCCGTCGCCGAAACACTCCCGGAACACCGCCCGGCGTGGCAGGCATTGCGTCGGCTGGCCGCGGCCGTCGGGCGCGGGGCCGGCGGCGTGCCGATCGTGCTGCACGGCCCCACGGGGACGGGCAAGACGCACCTGCTGAGCCGCTTGGTGGACCGGCTGGCCGCGGGGAGTTCCACGACGGCACTCACGGAAGCCGCCGCCGAACTCGGCCGGGAATTGCTGTTGCAGCCGACGGAGCGCCGGGCGCAAGTGCGGGAGTTGCTGCACGCGGACCTGCTGATCGTCGAGGACTTGCAGCACCTGCCCCCGGCGGCGTCCGACGAGTTGGCTTATGTGATCGACCACCGCCGGGCGCGGCGCAAGGCGAACGTCGTGACAGCCAACACCGGCCCGGCCGGGTGGAACGTGTCGCCGCGGTTGATGAGCCGACTGGTCAGCGGTTTGGTGGTCGGCGTCCCGCCGTTAAGCGTGGCCAGCCGCCGGGCCGTGGCGAGTGCGATGTGCGACGAGCGCAAGATCGCCGTCACGCCAGAAGTGCTGGACTGGCTGACTCGGCACGCCGGCGGCCTGCGCCCGATGATCGGGGACATCGCCCGGCTGGCGTCGCTGGCGAAGACCGCCCCCAGCCCGCTGACGTTGCCGGTCGTGCGGGATGCGCTGACGGAACCCGCGGCAGAAACGCCACGGGTACTCGACCAATTGACGGAAATCGTGGAAGCCCGCTTCCGCGTGACGCACAAAATGCTGTTGGGCCCGTCCCGCTTAAAGAACGTGGTGTGGCCCCGGCAACTGGCGATGTACTTGGCCCGCACCGCCGGCTTATCGCTGGCCGACATCGGGAAGTACTTCGGCGGACGTGACCATACGACGGTGAAACATTCGGTGGATAAGGTGGTTGGGGTGTTGGCGGAAGACGCGGGGTTGCGGGAGTGGGTGAAGAGCGTCACCCAAGAAAGCCCATGGACGGCCGTCCATGGG
>JAYUGD010000429.1:0-5277 GCA_043767785.1 Zavarzinella sp.
CCCGCGTTCACGCGGTCTGTGACCTCCCCGCCGCAGGAGACAGGAGGACCGAGTCGTCGAGGGTCCGACCCCTTGGGCGAACAGTCGCCACCCACAAAAGGCGAAGCCTCGACGACTCGGTTCGCCGGCCTCCTCATGGCCGAAGGTTACAGACCGCTTAAAAGCGGGACTCCAACACGACCGCCTGCCGGCGGTATGCATGAAATGAGCGCATGACGGCGCACGATCAATAAGGACCCGGCCCGTGGAACACCCCAACTTGATTCTCACCCTCGCCGGCGGCCTCTCGGCCGCGTTGTTGTGCGGGTATCTCACGCATCGTATCGGCCTGTCGCCCATTGTCGGCTACCTGTTGGCCGGGCTGGCCGTCGGGCCGCACACGCCCGGCTTTTTCGCGGACGAAAAGATCGCCGCCGAATTGGCCGAGGTCGGCGTCATCCTGCTGATGTTTGGTGTCGGATTGCACTTCGACGTAAAAGATCTGTTGGCCGTGCGCCAGGTGGCCGTGCCGGGGGCCGTCGTGGATAGCGTGCTGGTCACGCTGCTCGGTTTCGGCGTGGCGACGGCGTTCGGGTGGACCGCCGGGGCGGCGGCCGTGTTCGGCCTCACGATGTCCGTGGCCAGCACGGTCGTCTTGGTGCGCGTGCTGGCCGACCGCCGCGAGTTGCACACGTTGCCGGGGCACATCGCCGTCGGCTGGCTGGTGGTCGAAGACGTGTACGCCGTGCTGGTGCTGGTGCTGCTGCCCGTCGTGTTCGGCGGGGAAGCCCTCGGCGCCGGCGGACTGGCCGTCGCGGTCGGGTGGTCGGCGGCCAAGATCGTCCTGCTCATCGCGTTCGTCATCGTCGTCGGCGGAAAGGTCGTCCCGTGGCTCTTGGGCCGCGTGGCGGCCACGAACTCCCGCGAGTTGTTCACACTCACGGTGTTGGTGTTGGCCTTGGGGATCGCGGTCGGGTCGGCGGCCCTGTTCGGGGCGTCGATGGCCCTCGGGGCGTTCTTGGCCGGCACGGTCGTCGGCCGGTCGGACTTCAGCTCGCGCGCGGCCGCCGAGGCCTTGCCGATGCGGGACGCCTTCGCGGTGTTGTTCTTCGTGTCCGTCGGCATGTTGTTCAACCCGGCCGCGCTGATTCACAACCCCGGGCTGGTGATCGTCGCGACGGCCGTGGTGCTGCTCGGCAAGCCGCTGGTGGCTTTCAGCATGATGATCTTCTTGCGGCAACCGCCCCGCGTGGCCCTCACGGTCGCCCTCGCCTTGGCCCAGATCGGGGAATTCTCGTTCATCCTCGCGACGGCCGGGCTCAAACTGGAAATCATCCCGGCGTCGGCGGTGGACGCCGTGGTGGCGGCAGCGATTGTTTCGATCAGCCTCAACCCACTGATATGCCGACTGGCCGGCCCCATTGAAGCCTTCGGCCGCCGTTACCCCAAGCTTTGGGGCCGGATCGACCGATCCCGCCGTAACATCGCCGGTCTCGATGCGGCTCCGGTCATGGACGGAGACTCGCCCACGCGGGCTGTCGTCGTCGGATACGGCCCCGTCGGCCGCACGTTGGTTCGCCTGCTCCGGGAGAACAACATTGAACCGACGGTTGTGGAAATGAACCTCGTGACGGTCCAGAAGCTGCGGGCCGAGGGCGTCCGGGCCGTGTACGGGGACGCCTCCCACCAAGAGACCGTGAATGAAGCCGGGACCGAAAACGCGACCGCCTTCATTCTCAGCACGTCCGACATGCCCCGCGCCGGCGAGGCGATCCGGGCCGCGAAGGCGGCCAACCCGGACATCCGCGTCATGGCCCGCGTCGGATACCTGCGTGACCGGGCGGCCTTGGAAGCCGCCGGGGCGGACGTCGTCTTCTCCGGGGAAGGAGAAGTCGCCATGACGATGACGGAATTCCTCCTGCGGCGGCTCGGGGCGACCCCGGACCAGATCGACCGGGAGCGGGACCGCATCCGCACCGACTTGTTCGGCGGCCCGTCGGACGCGCCTGCGGCGGCGTGACGACATTTGCCGCTGGCAACCGGGGCGCCCGTGGTTTATGATGCGATTCCTCGCCTTTCCCCGTGTCCGGAGTCATTCCCGTGTGCCGTTTCATTTTGTTGCTAATCGTGCTGGCGTCCGTCGCCGCCCCGGCCGTTGCCCAGAATGCCCGTGAGAAGAAGGTGCGGGACGACAAGGTGAAGGTCGAGGGCGAAGGCTTCTGGATTTACAACGACTTGCCGAAGGCGTTCGCCGAGGCCAAGGAGAAGAACAAGCCCCTCGTCGTCGTGCTGCGGTGCATCCCGTGCGAGGAGTGCGTGAAGCTCGACGACGAACTCGTGGACAAGAACCCGACACTGCGGCCGCTGCTCGACGACTTCGTCCGCGTCCGCGTCGTCAGCACGAACGGGCTGGACCTGTCACTGTTCCAGTTCGACACGGACCAGTCGTTCGCGGTCTTCTTCCTCAACGCCGACGGCGCCATCTACGGCCGGTACGGCACGCGGTCGCACCGGACGAACTGGGTCGGCGACGTGTCGATTGACGGGCTGGCCAAGGCGCTGGCCGGGGCCTTGGAGTTGCACAAAGACTACCCGAAGAACAAGGCCGTGCTGGCGGCCAAGCGCGGGCCGGCCCCGACATTCCCGGTCCCGGAGAAATTTCCCGCCCTGGGCAAGTACGGGCCGAAGCTGGCGACCGAGGGGAACATCGTCCAGAGTTGCATCCATTGTCACCAGATCGGCGACGCGGCGAAAAGTTATCACCGGCAACAAAAAGCGGTCATACCTGAAGAGGTGTTATTCCCGTACCCGCACCCGAAGTCGCTCGGCCTCATCTTGGACCCGAAAGAGCGGGCGACCGTGTCGGAAGTGCAAGCGGACACCCCCGCGGCCAAGGCCGGGTTCTTGGCGGGGGACGTGATTCGCACGCTCGCCGGCCAGCCGCTGCTCTCGGCCGCGGACATGCAATGGGTGTTGCACCACGCCGACGCCGCCGGGGCCGAGTTGCCGGCGGAAGTAACGCGGGCCGGCAAACCCGTGAGCGTGACGCTGAAACTGCCGGCCGGGTGGCGGCAGCGGGACGACATTTCGTGGCGGGCCAGTTCGTGGGGCCTGCGGCGAATGGCGACAGGCGGGATGCTGCTGGAGACGCCCGAAAAACCGACGGCGACGATGGCCCTCCGCGCGAAACACGTCGGCCAGTATGGGCCGCACGCCGCCGCCAAGAACGCCGGTTTCCTCGCCGGGGACGTGATCATCATCTTCGACGGGAAGACAGACTTGATCCGGGAGACGGACCTGTTCGCTTACGCCCTGCGGAAGACGAAGCCGGGCGACAACGTCGCCGTCGAGATCGAGCGGAATGGCAAGCGGATGACGATGTCGCTGCCGATGCAAGAGTGACGCGAAAGGATTGACATGGCCCGGCTGCAAATCTTCTATGACGGGGGCTGCCACCTCTGCTCACTGGAGATCGCCCACTACGGCAAAAAGGCGCCCCCCGGCTCGACGGAGTTCGTGGACATCACCGCCGCGACGTTCGACCCGGTCGCCGAAGGCTTCGACCCGGCGCTGGTTCAACGGCACATGCACGCGCGCCTGGACGGGAAACTGTTCATTGGCGTGGACGCCTTCCGGGCGGTGTGGGCTGTCATCCCCGGGTTTCGATGGCTGCGTTGGCTGACCGGGCTGCCGGTCGCTTATCAAGCCACCAAATTGCTGTACGCCCTCTTCGCCTGGGTTCGCCCGTGGCTCCCGAAACGCCGGAACGGCGGTTCCGGAACCTGTCCCCTCCCGCGCAAAGCCGGTTAATTCAGTCCGAGAGATTAAAGCGGACTGAGAACCCGCGCTTCCCCGCTGGCGAGGTTCGCCGATTCACGTTACCCTGAAGGGTGTGGCGGGCCACCTCCCCGGCCCGCCCGTTCTTTAGCGAGCTTGCATGTTCCTGATTGACCGCCTCCGCGAAAACGGCCAACTGTCGGAAGCCGACGCCAAGCGCGCCCTCGAACTCCACGCGATGGAGCCGAACCGGACGCTGCACGAGGTCATGATCGAAAAGGGCATCGGCAGCGAGATGCACATCCTCACCGCCCTCGGCGAGGAGTTCGGGCTGGAGTTCGTGGACCTGACGCACACGATCATCAGCCCCGAGACGCTGGCCGTGATGCCGACGAAGCTTGTCCACCGCAAGGGGCTGATGCCCGTCTCGCGGAACAACGGGACGCTGGTGGTCGCCACGTCCAACCCGTACGACGTGTACGCCCTCGACGAGTTGCAGACCCTCACCGGGCTGGAAATCTCCCCGGTGCTGGGCAGCCAGCGGGAAATCGCCCGGCTCATCAAGCACCACTTCGGCGTCGGCGGCGAGACGGTCCAAGCCCTCGTGAACGAGCGGGACGACATCGAACTGCTGGAGGGCATCGAGGCCGACGACAGCGAACTGGCGAAGCAGGCCCAGGAGGCGTCCGTCGTCAAGTTGGTGAACGAAATCCTGATCGAGGCGATTACAGAGCGGGCCAGCGACATCCACGTCGAGCCGGAAGAGAACGCCATCCGCATCCGGTACCGCATCGACGGCCTGCTGCAAACGCAGATGCTGCCGCCGGAGATCAACCGCTTCGCGTCGGCCATCATCAGCCGCATCAAGATCATGTCCCGGCTGAACATCGCCGAGAAGCGCCTGCCGCAGGACGGCCGCATCAAGATGCGCGTGCAGGGCCGCGAAGTCGATGTCCGCGTGTCCATCATCCCGATGATCCACGGCGAGGGGATCGTCATGCGGCTCCTCGACAAGGGGCGCATGGTCTTCAACCTGGCCAACTGCGGGATGCTGCCGGCCGTCCACAAGACGTTTAAGCAGTTGATCGACCTGCCGCACGGCATCGTCCTCGTCACCGGGCCGACCGGGTCCGGCAAGTCCACCACGTTGTACTCGGCCCTGAACGAGATCAAGGACGAGGTGACGAAGATCATCACCGTCGAAGACCCGGTCGAGTACCAGCAGCCGGGCATCAGCCAAATCCAGACGCACGCCAAGATCGGTCTCAGCTTCGCCGCAGCCCTGCGAAGTATTCTTCGCCACGACCCCGATGTGATTCTGATCGGTGAAATGCGCGACATGGAAACCGCCGAAGCTGCGATTCAATCGTCGCTGACGGGTCACCTCGTGTTCAGCACGCTGCACACCAACGATGCCCCCAGCGCCTTCACCCGGCTCATCAATATGGGCGTCGAGCCATTCCTCGTGGCCAGCACCGTGGAAGGGGTCATGGCCCAGCGGCTGGTGCGCACGATCTGCGC
>JAYUGD010000430.1:0-13911 GCA_043767785.1 Zavarzinella sp.
GAGTGGAGCGTTAAACCCGCGCCCCGTTTTGTGTCCCCCGTTCACCGAAGAGTCCCATGCCCAAGAAGCCCGCCGCCCCGCGCAAGACCGTCGAGACCATCACCCACGACTCCGACTCGCGCAAGAACATCCCCACGGCCGAGTTCTCGTCCGTCGTCGGCGCCGACCCGTCGCCCGTCCGCGTCGCCTACGAGCGGCGCAACCGCGACCTCGACCCGCAACTGGTGTGGCGCGGCAAGGAGGCCGAGGCCCTGGCGGTGCCGGCGCCGCCGGTGTACATCCAGGAGAAGGTCCACCCCAAGGCCCTGATCGACGACTTGCTCCGGCAGGCGGGGGCCAAGCCCAAGGCCGGGGCGCAGCAACTCGACCTGTTCGCGGACTTTAACGGCATGCCGGCCGGGGCCGACAAGACCGACTTCTACCAGCACGACCAGCACTGGGCCAACCGCATGATCCTCGGCGACTCGCTGCAGGTCATGGCCAGCCTCGCCGAGCGCGAGGGCCTGCGCGGCAAGGTCCAGTGCGTCTACTTCGACCCGCCGTACGGCATCAAGTTCAACAGCAACTTCCAGTGGTCCACCACCAGCCGCGACGTGAAGGACGGCCACCGCGACCACATCACCCGCGAGCCGGAACAGGTCAAGGCCTTCCGCGACACCTGACGCGACGGCATCCACAGCTACCTGACCTACCTGCGCGACCGCCTCCTCGTCGCCCGCGACTTGCTGACCGACAGCGGCAGCATCTTCGTGCAGATCGGCGACGAGAACGTGCACCGCGTCCGGGCGGTGATGGATGAGGTGTTCGGGGAAGCGAATGCTATCGCGATGATTTCGATAAAGAAAACCACTGTTCAATCGTCCGATTTGTTATCTGGCGCACTCGACTATTTGCTATTTTACGCGAAGAAGATTAGCGAAACTAAATACAGATCGCTGTTCAATCCCAAGACAATGGGTGGCACTGGCACTGGCGAATATCAATATGCTCAATCAGCCGATTATGTTGCACGACGTTTGACATCCGAAGAGTATGCTGGAAAAGCCGTACCTGCTGGAGACCGCATCTTTTCGGTTGATAACCTCACGTCGCAACGATCACCTGGCAGTTTCCCGGTTGAATATCAAGGCACCAAAAAATTGCCGGGAGCAGGTTATTGGAAAACTGGTGAAGCTCAATTTCCACGTCTCATCCACAGCGACCGCGTTGTACCGACTGCGAACAGCCTAAAGTACAAACGCTTCCTTGACGACTTTTCCGTAATGTCCGTGGCGAATTATTGGGATGACGTTAGCAGCGGAGCAAGCGCGCTGGATCCAAAAATCTACGTCGTTCAGACAACGGCCCGCATTGTTCAACGCTGCATCCTCATGGCCACCGACCCCGGCGATCTTGTCCTCGACCCGACGTGCGGGTCTGGGACGACGGCGACCGTGGCCGAACAGTGGGGCCGGCGGTGGATCACGATTGACACGTCGCGCGTCGCCCTGGCGCTGGCCCGCGCCCGGCTGATGGGGGCGCGCTACCCGTATTACCTGCTGGCCGACTCGCGGGACGGGCAGAAGAAGGAAGCCGACGTCACCCGCTTGGCGCCCGCGACGCAGCCGGTGCGCGGGGACATTCGGCAGGGGTTCGTGTACGAGCGCGTGCCGCACATCACGCTGAAGTCCATCGCCAACAACGCCGAGATCGACGTGATCTGGGACCAGTGGCAACAGACGCTCGAACCCCTGCGCGAGAAGCTCAATAAGCAACTCAAGACCGCGTGGCACGAATGGGAAGTCCCCCGCGAGGCCGAGGCCAAGTGGGGCGAGGCGGTCAAGAAACTTCACGCGGAGTGGTGGGCGGCCCGCGTCGCCCGGCAGCGCGAGATCGACGCCAGCATCGCGGCCAAGGCCGAGTTCGAGTTCCTGTACGACAAGCCGTACGAGGACAAGAAGAAGGTCCGCGTCGCCGGCCCGTTCACCGTCGAAAGCCTGTCCCCGCACCGCACGCTCGGCGTGGACGAGAACGACGCCCTGATCGACCCGCTCAAAAAGGCCCCGCCCGGCGCCAAGGACTTCGCCCAAATGGTGCTGGACAACCTCCGGACCGCCGGCGTGCAGCAGGCCCACAAGGAGGACCGCATCACCTTCACGTCCCTCGCCCCGTGGCCGGGCGACTGGGTCTGCGCCGAGGGCCGCTACCTGGAGGGCGACGTTGAGAAGCGGGCCGCCATCTTCATCGGCCCGGAGTTCGGCACCGTGCAGCGGCAAGACTTGGTCGAGGCCGCCAAGGCCGCCGGCGACGGCAAGTTCGACGTGCTGATCGCCTGCGCCTTCAACTACGAGGCCCGCACGACGGACTTCGCCAAGGTCGGCCGCCTGCCGGTCCTCAAGGCCCGCATGAACGCCGACCTGCACATGGCCGCCGACCTCAAGAACACCGGCAAGGGCAACCTGTTCGTGATCTTCGGCGAGCCGGACATCACCCTGATGCCCGAGGCCGATAACCAATACCGCGTGAAGATCAACGGCGTGGACGTGTTCCACCCCAACACCGGCGAAGTCCGCAGCGACGGCCCCGCCGGCATCGCCTGCTGGTTCCTGGACACGGACTACGACGGCGAAAGTTTCTTCGTCCGCCACGCCTACTTCCTGGGCGCCAACGACCCGTACAAGAGCCTCAAAACGACGCTGAAAGCCGAGATCAACGAAGAAGCCTGGGCCGCGTTAAACAGCGACACGAGCCGCCCGTTCGAACGCCCCGTGTCCGGAAGAATCGCCGTCAAAGTGATTAATCACTTGGGCGACGAGGTGATGAAAGTGTTCAAAGTGTGACCCGCAGCGACGCGAATTCGTTTAGCCGCGACGCGACGCTTCGGAGTGGAGCGCGAACACCCCGCGTAAAATCGCTTCTCATCCGGGCGGCGATTTCATGCGTTGCGGCCCCCGCGCTCCACTCCGAAGCGTCGCGTCGCGGCTAAACAATTCCGCTGTCACGCGTCGCGGCTAAACAATTCCGCTGTCACGCCGACGCCCCCCGCATCATCACCTGGGCCGGGTTGATCGCCTTGTACTTCCCCTTGTTGGCGGTGATCTCGAACGCTTGGGGGACGGCCTCAATCCCTTGAAGGATGTGGGTGATCGTGGGCTTTAATCGCACGCGGCCCGTCGCCACCAGGCGGACGGTATGGGCGAGGTGGGCTTGGGTGCTGATGTCCGGGAAGAGGTAGCGCAGGCTGCGCTCGCGCAGCGTGTCCACGTTCAGTTCCAGTGGGCCGCCGAACCACGAGACGCCGATGATTTTTCCGCCGGAGCGGACGGCGTCGATGGCTTGGATCAGGGACTGGTGGCCGGCCAAGCCCTGCTTCGGGCTGCCGCCGGCGCACTCGAACACCACGTCGGCCCCGATGCCGTCCGTCAGGTCGCGGATCGCGGCGACCACGTCCACCGACTTCGCGTTGAGGGCGTGGTCGGCCCCGAGTTGGCGGGACATGTCGCACGCCTCGTCACGCACATCAACTGTAATAATCAGGCCGGCGCCGCTGAGGCGGGCGATTTGCAGGCACTCCAAACCCATGCTGCCTTGGCCGAGGATGGCCACGGTGTCCGCGATTTGCAGTTGCGCGGTCTCGACGGCGGCGACGCTGTCGCTCAGGGATTGCAGGCAGGCGGCCTCGCTGTCCGAGATGCGGTCGTCCACCTTCACGAGGGCGATGGCCGGCAGGATCGCCCGCTCGGCGAAGCAGCCCGGCAGGTCGAACCCGATCACCGGGCCTTTGCGGCACAGCTCGCCGCGCTCCGTCCGGCACATCTGGCACGCCCCGCACGGCAACTTGGCCCGCGCGGCCACGCGGTCGCCGGGTTGGAAGCCTTCGACGCCCGGCCCGGTCTCTAGAATGCGGGCGCAGAATTCATGGCCGAAGAGTTGGACGGGCGCCTCGGTTTCCAAGCGCCGCTTGATGCGGTCGAAGGCCAGCGTCGGGATGCCGTAGGCGAGTTGGGCCTCCGTGACGCTCGGCTGCACGCAGAGCGGTTCGACGAGGACGTGCCCCGGCCCGCACCGGGGTTCCGGCACGTCGTCCAAGCGCAGGTCGTTGAAGCCGTGGAAGCGCCAAGCCTTCATTGCGGGGTCTCTCTACTGCCGGACAAACTTTTGGAGGGAGTGACAGTCGGCCGGGACCAGCCCGCGCTTGCCGCCCGCGGACCACGTCACCTCGGCGACGTAGAGGTCGCTGTGCGAGTCGAGGCAAATGTCATGCGGGGCGAAGAAGTCGCCGCGGGCGCCCGGGTTCTCGCCGCCGCCCCAGCGGGCCAGCAACTGGCCGGCGAGGTCGAAAATGCTGACGCGGCCGCCGGTGGCGTCGGGCGTCGGCGGGTGCGTCCCCGGCCACATGCCGGCGCGGAAGCCGAGTTCGGCGACGCAGATGGTTTCATTGGCGATGCACAATTGACTCGGCCGGGCCAAGTCGGCCCACTCGCCAAGGTAGGCACCGGCCGGGGAGAAGCGTTGAATCCGGCAATTCTCGCGGTCGGCGACCCACACGGCGCCGTCGGGGCCGATGGCAATCCCGTGCGGCACATGGAACTGGCCCGGCCCGCTTCCCGGCTCGCCCCACGAGTGCAGCAGTCGGCCGTCGCCCGTGAAGTGGTGGACGCGGGCGTTGCCGTACCCGTCGGTGATGTACAGGTCGCCGTTGGCGGCAATGGCCAGGTTCGTGGGGTAGTGAAACGGCCCGGCGGCTTGGCGAATCGTGCGGTAATCCACGCTGGTCGCGCCGGTGTCCGACGGCACGCCTTGCGTCCCCAGCGTCATCAGAAGGCGGCCGTCCGGCGTGAACTTGCGGACGGTGTGGCCGATGTCGTCCGTGAGATACACGCTGTCGTCCGGGCCAATCGTGATGCCGTGCGGCCGCGTGAACAGGCCATCGCCCCACGCATTGAGGACCGTGCCGTCCCGGTCGAAGACGATGACGGGATGCGCGCCGCGGTTGAAGACGAAGACGCGGTCCCGCGAATCGACGGCCACCGCCGTCGCCTCGCTCCACGCCCACCCGGCGGGGAGCTTCGCCCACCGATCATCAGCCTCGAATCGCACGGGTCCGCCTTTCGCTTGCGGGCACGCACGGCGCCCGCCGGAAATTAGTTTAACGAAACGGAGCGCGTCGCCCGCCCCCGTCGGAAGAAGGTGGTTGTCGGCAAGAAAGAGAAGAAGTGTGAGGCGGACGACGCGCGGCGGGGCGCCGGTCCCGCTGCGTAACGCTCCCGGCGCAAGAGGGCGCTGGCCGGCGACGGAGTCGCCCGGGCGCGCACGTCGTTCCCGCCGGGCAAGTGACCGGCACGGCGGGGGGCGCTAAAAGGCCCGCTCGCGCTTCGGCTTCACGGTCCCCGCCTTCTTGATCGCCCGCATCTTGGCCGACTTCTTGCGGCTGCGCAATTCGCACGGCTTCACGTAATACTCGTGGGACCGGACTTCTCGCTTGAGGCCGCTCCGCTCGACCAGTTTCTTGAACCGCCGGAGGGCCGACGCGATCGGCTCCCGGTCGTGGACCCGCATCTTCAAAGACATTCGGACTCCTGACATGGCTGCCGTTGGGCGAACAGGTAACTATATGGGTGGGGCGGCGTTTTGCCCCGCATTTAATATGCGGCCGGAGCAAAGCCGTCCGGGGGAGCCGTCTGGCGCGGCCCCGGCCATTGACCAATTAGTTGAGTCCCAGACTGTACCGGCTTCTCAAGTGTTTCGTGACGGCGCCAATCAATTGCCGGCGCGAGACGCTCGACGAAAACGTGTGGTCCGCGTCGTCGATGACGGCGATTCGCAATTGACCCGTGCGGCGCAGCCGATTCACCGAGCGCCGCGCGGCGAAGAGCAACAGGCTGTGGCCCGGCTCGGAACTGGCGAAGAAGAAGGACAGCTTGCGGCGGCGCCCGGCAATGCTGGCCAAGTCCCGCGGGATATTCTCTTCCTCGGCAGGCCCAGCAGTTGCGTCGCTCGGGGCGGGGGGAACCGCCTCGGCCCGACAGCGGTCACGGGTGTAGCCGAGCGCCATGCGGAACGCGCCCCGGAAGCCGATTTGCGTGTTTCCGAACAGGAGCCGGAGCCAATTCTGCGGCCGGGCCGCGGCCTTGAAATAATAGTTCAGGTCGTGAATGCGCTTCAGTTCGGGGATCTCGTAGGACATGCCGTCCCGCCAAAAGAAGGTCAGCGGGTTGATGACCACACTCTCGACGATGGCCGGGTTCGAGAGCCGAGCCGCCGCCCGGAAGGCGTTGTACCCGCCCGAGCAAAGGCCCAACAAGACGACGTGCTTAACGCCCATCTCCTCCGCGAGGTACTTGACCGCGATGTCCAAGTCGCGCAGCGCCGTGCCGGGGTAGGAGTGGTTTTCAACGGCCGGGTCGGCCGCGACGCTGTCGCCGAGGCCGCAGATGTCCATGCGCAGGCACCGGAAGCCGGCGGCCGAGAGGCCGCGGGCCATCTGCACGTTGAGGCGATTCGGCCCGACCCGATAAGCCGAGCCGCCGTTCAGCAGCAACACCAGCGGCAGGGCCGGGTCGGCGCGGCGGCCCGGCCCGGAAAGAATGCCGAACAAATTGGGGTCGGAACTCAGTTGGAGCGGCCGTTCGACAACCCCGCCGCCCGGCGGCGAAAGAGTGTCGGGCGTGAGTGGAATCGGGCCGTGGCCGAGTGTCGGCGGCGGCGCGGGGGCCGCGGCCGATTCGCCCGCCTCGGTCAGCCAGTGAATGATTTCTTCGATGGCGTGCGTCGGCACCTGAGAAAAATGAGGTAATGCGAGCATGTCGGCGTACCCGGGGGCGGCCACTTGGTCGCACGGCAGGCCCATCGCCACGAAGTGGTCGCGGAGCCGCGTGTCCGCGGGGAGGTCGTCGCGGGCGACGATCAGCACTTTGGCACACGGCGGCCGTTCCGCCCGCAAGTCGAGTTTCTCGATGTCGCGCAGCGTCTGGCCGCCGACGGTAAACCCGGCCGATTCGATGGCCCCTTGGCCGCCGGGCGGCGCGGCGGCCCCCCCCGCGCCGGTCGCGCTGAGCGCTTTGAGTTCTCTGGCATACTGCCGGCCGCTGACAACGGGCGCCCACAGCACTAGCTGATCGACGGCTTGCCGTGTCGCCGCCAGCACGGCCAAGGACGCCCCCAACCGCAAGCCGATCAGGGTGATCTTCTCGCAGCCGAGTTCCGCGCGCATCCAGAGGATGGCGTCTTGAATGTTCCGCCGCCACGTCTCGATGCGGTCGGGGTCTTCGTCGGTCCCCGGGGAGTCGCCCGTGCCGTGGTAGTCGAAGGACAGCGTCGGGAACCCCGCGTCGGCAAGTTGCTCGGCGAGGTGGCGCAGGCTCCGGTGGCAATGAATCTGCTCATACCCCATCGGGTTGCAAACGATTACCCCGTGCCGGCCTTGGCCGCCGGCCTTGGGGACGCGGAGCCACGCGAACAGGGGTTCGCCCTGACTCGGCAAATAGAACGCCGTCCGCCCGTGGCCCGACGGCGGCGAAAACTCGCCCGCTCTCGGGTCGCACACACCGGCTTCACTGAGGGTCATGTCGGGCTTCTCCTGATTCACGGCCGCGATCAATCATCGAGCCTTACCGACTCGGCATTCGGGAGATTCAAGGCTTCAATCGTCGCCTTGAACCGCCGCGGCGCGTCGGCCACGGCGCGGAATGGAACTACTTTTTTCCTGCCGGGGGGCAGGTGGAAGTAATTGTCCACGGGCAAGAACCCCGGCGCGTGCAGGGTGACGCCGTGCAGGAATCGGTCGGAAAGCAGCGTCACCCGGCACAGGCCGTCACGATCTCGGTCCGCGGCGACTTCGAGGTTGGCGGCGGGGAGCATGGGGGGCAACTCGCGGCCCGCGACGAAATAAACGGCCTCGCTCACGACCTCGCGGTCCGCGTCGAACAGCGTCGCGACCGCCAAATCGTGGGCGGGCGGGCCGAAGCGATAGGCATAAGTCACATCGCAGAACCGCCCCAACAGGTCGTCCGACCCGATGGTCATCGTGGCCCTTGGGGAGAGAGCGACGGCCGTTTCTTGCCGGGCGACGACGGTGTGCTGATCCTTCAGCAGGGTCAGTTCGAGGAATCCCCGCAACGGGTCTTTGGTTTCGTTGATGACATGGAGGTGCAAGCCATCCAGCCCCTCGTCCGTCATCAACAATTGCCTCGTCCCCCACGTCCGGCGCAGGTAGTAATACGCGGCTTTCGGGCGCCCCGTGCCGTCCACGATGCCCCAGCCGGCCCCCGGGCGCAGGTCCTTGTAGAACCAGACCAGGCCGCCGCGATTGTTGCTGTGCGGGCTTCGCCATTCCGAAAAGGTTTGGGCCATCATCTCGCCGCTGACGAGGCGGCTCAACTGCAAATACCGGGGGGTATCAACCGACCTCAACTCGACGGGATCGACGCGGTACAGGTGTCGCAAGTAGTGGTCGCGGATGTCGTCAAAGTCCCAGCCCGCCCCCGCGTCGCGCGGCACGCCCCGCTTCCATTTGGGGTGATGCGGGACCGACGCCCCCGCGCCGAGCAAACCCAGCGTGGCCGGGTCGGGGACGTTGGCGAAGCCCAGACACTCGCTGGCGAATTTCACGTCGTCCTTGCGGAGGTCTCGCGGCGAGCGCTTGTACGCCCCGACGCCGTAGTAGTTGGAAACGCCCGTCCGCACATGGAACGGGAGGGCGCCGCCGCTCGGCGCGGACGGCACATACAACGTGCCCGGGTGCCGTTCGCCGCACAACTCCGGCAGTCGCCGGGTGAACCACGGCGATTGGCCCACGTCCGGGGGAAGTCCCAGCATCGCCACTTGTTGTTCAATCTCGCTGTTGCCGCAATACACCACCACACACGGGTGCCGAGCGAGCCGGCCGAGGTGGTGGCCGACCTCGGATTCCGCGTTGACGAGAAACGTCGGGTCGTCGAACGGGTAGTCCATGTTGGCGAACATGAAGTCTTGCCAGACCAGGATGCCCAACTCATCGCACAGGTCGTAAAAGGCGTCGCTTTCATACGCCGTCGTCCCGCCGACACGCAGCATGTTGATCCCCGCGTCGCGGGCCATCTCTAAGTCGCACCGGACCGATGAATCCGTGCCGCCGCCCGTAATCAAGTCGCTGATTGTCCAGCACGCGCCTCGGCAATAAATGTCCTCGCCGTTGACGCGCACGCCGAAGCCGCCCCCCGGCACGCGCTCGACCGTGCGAAAGCCGATGTTTCCGCACGGGATCGAAAGTTCCATCCCCCCGGAGACGACGAGCAGCACGCACTCAACCGTCGGCTGCGGCCCGTGCGTGTGCGGCCACCAGCGGTCGGGGTTCGGGATGCGGTGTTCGGCGAACAAAACGGATTGATTGCCCGTCCGCGTGACCGTCACTGAGCAGGAGCGGCCCCCGACGACGAGCGTTGCCTGAGCAATCGGCTCGCGCGCGTCGATGCGCGCTTCCAACCGCACGACGCCCGTGTCCCCCTCCCTCTCGCTCCGCAAGCGAAGTTCGGAGAGGATGACGGCGCCCGTCTCCAACCGCACGGCACGCCACGGCCCGATGGGCGGCCCCGACGGCGACCAGCCCGGCATTCGGCCCAGCAGCGTCGTGCGGTGCCAGCGGAGTTGCTGGTGGCTCACAAGACTCGTTTTCCAGCGCGGCCGCGCGCGTGACGCATTCAAGTCGTGAGTGAGGGAGCGGAAGGCAATGAAGAGTTCGTTGGCGCTTTGCAACTGGTCGGTGACATCGACGCGGTACGGCCGGAACATGTTGTCGGCGACCAAGACCCGCCGGTCGTTCAGCCAGACGTCGGCCCGTGTCGCCAAGCCGTCGAAGCACAGGAATTGCAGGTCGCCGTCGCGGCGGGCATCGAATTCAAACTGAGTTCGGTACCACCAGTCTTCCGCGTCCAAGTCCCGGTCGCTGTCAAGGCTCCACTGGCCGTGCCGCGTCAACACCGCGGCGACGGTGCCCGGCGCTTCCGCGGGCATCCACGCCGCGGCCGGCGCGCGGAGTTCCCCGGGGCTGGTGACAGCCGCGGGGGGCGTCGGACAACAGTGCCAGGCGTCGAACATCGGGCTGCGTTTTCCTCGTCACGCGAACGTGGCAAGCATCTCATCCGTGGCCGCTTGCCAGCGCGCCGCCATCTCGTCGAGCGGGGCCAGGTCGAGTGGCTTCTTGCGGCCGACGGCCCGGGCGAGGTGGAACTGAAACGTCTTCGCCCCCGCGGACAGGGCGGCGAACGCCGCCGCCGGCCCTTCCAGGTTGCCCACGCCGCGGGCCGTGAGCCACCGCAGGTAAGTGGCCGCGAGTTCGTAGCACGCCCCGAATTGGCGCAGGGTGGCGAACGAATACTTGTGGAACGTGTCCAAGGACTCGGCCGCCACCCACGCCAAGTCGGCCGCGAGGCGGGCCTTGAACCGCCCGAACGGGTTGCTCTCCGGCAACAGCCGGAGCTGCCGGCGCAGCGCCCGCACGGACGCCGCGGTGAGTTCTTCGCCGGCCACCGCCGGGCCGCGGCGCCGCTTCACGACCTCCGCGTAGGGCGGGAGGACCGCCGGGTCGGTGTCGCCCCGCAGGTGCAGCAGGTTCACGAAGTCGTCGCCGCACACGTGAAAGTAGCCTTGGCCGTGGAAGTAGCCCAGCCGCCTGTTCGCCACGTCGATTTCGTTGACGCCAATCGTCGATTTGACGTGTTCCAGCCCGTACGCCGTCCCGGCCGTGTCGGGCAGAAAGTACGAGTCCACTTCCACGAGGACCGGGCGGCCGGCGCCGACGTGTTCTTCCAGGTGAACGGCCAGCGGCCGCCAGAGGGCCAACTCTTGGACATCCAGGCCATACAGGTCCAACAGGTCGGCGAGCGGGTATTTGAAGAACGTCCACTGGTCCCCGTCGAAGTCGATGGCGAGCGTGAACGGCAGCGCGGCGACCGGGTCGAACCCCCAGGCGTGGAGCAACTCGACCCACACGTCCACGTAGCAGTTGGTCTCCGTCCAATCCCGGTCCCGCGCGTGGATGCCGTGCCGCTCGTGCCGTGCCGGGTCGAGGGGTAAGAGTTGCTTCATGACATTTCCAACACCGTTGTCACGTCGGCCGGCCACGCCCGCGTCTCGAAGCCGTGCGTCTTGAACAGGGCGAGGGCGATCCGCTCCAACCCGAAGCCCACGCACGCGGTGTGGGCGACCTGCCCGTCGGCCGACTTGATGTCGAACGCGCGGCCGAAGTGATCCAAGTGCAGATTGCACGACGTGATCGCCGTCGGCTTTTCGGCGGAGGCCACCGGGATCACCAACTCGTACTTGAGGGCTTGTTCCTTCTGGGTGGCGGCCATGATTTTGCCGCCGCGGCCGAAGAAGGGGTCGTTGGCGACGACGCACTGGACGTCGAGGCCGACGGCGTTGAGAATTTCCGTCCCCCGCGTGACCCAGTAGTCGCGGTGTTCCAACGCCTGTTGCGGCGTCCCCAAGCGGACGAATTCCCGCTGCCGGAAGACCTGCATGCGCGCGGGGTCTTGGGACGGCTCGTGGCGGAAGACGTACGAGCGGAGATCGACTGTCCGCCCCCCCGCGGGCAACGTCCCCGTCGCCGTGGGGTAGAGCGGGTAGCAGGCCGCCGGCGACAGCATCACGGCCGTGGGCTGTAGATCTTTCGTCCAATCCTCGCCGCACCGATTTTTCTCCAACATCGCCGCGTGGTCCCGGCCGTCGCCCAAGAAACTGTGGACGGACCCCATGAGGTCCGGGAAGGTCTCGATGTGGTCCGTGCGCATGTACGTGTGGCGGCTGATGACCGGCGGGAAGCGCATCACTTCCGGCGCGAGGTGGCGGGCCATGCGGGTCACGAGCGCCTCGAAGTGTTCGATGACGCCCTCGAACACGCCGCTGCGGGCGTACAGCCCCGGCGCGCCGAGGGAGATCAGCAGGCCCGCGTCGGTCAGTTCCTTCTGGAATTTCGCGTAGGATTCGGCCGGCGAGATCGCGGACAGACACATCGGCGTGGCCCTTACTTGTGCGCCAGCAACAGCGTGGCGTTGAGTTTCGTGATGCGGTCGTTGTTGACCATCAGCGCCGCCCCGTAGGCGTCGCGCAGGTGCCGCGTCAGACTGAACTTGGAATCGTTGCGGTACCCGGCGATGCCGCAAATGAGCATCGCCCGGCCGACGATCTCGACGACGCGCTGGGAACAGGACACCTTTACGTTGTTGGTGCGGATGGCGAAGCCGAAGCCGCCGAAGGCCTCGGGGTCGTCCGCCGCGAGCAGGGCGGCGTACTCGCGCGTGAAGGCCGCGACGTTGTGCCGCATTTCTTGGAGCATCGCATCGACTTCGGCGAGCCGGACCGCGGAGATCGGCGTGTCGCCGGGCGTCTTCCGGGCCTCGGCCCGCACGAACGCCCGGCTCACGTTCACCGCGTCGGCGGCGATGCCGCCCCAGAGCGAACACCACACGGCGTGGGAGTACGGGTGCATGGTCTGCGCGAGAATCTCGGCGAACGGCGCCGGGATGATCTGGGCCGTCTTCCCAGTGGCGGTCAACGTGAAGCCGGAACTGCACGTCCCGCGGAACCCGAGGGTGTCCCACGCGGACAACCGCTCCAAGCGACAGTCCTCCCGCCGGACGAGGATTTGGACTTGATCGCTCGCTTGGGCGGCCGGGCCGCTCCGACACGTCACCAAGATTTCGTCCGCGTCCTCGCCGTAGGAGATCACCGGGGCCTGTTTTGTCAGCCGGAAAGCATTGCCCGACACTTCCGCCGCGCAGATGCTGGACCGCAGGTCGCCGCCGACTCCCAGTTCGGTGGTCGCCGACGCGATGAGCCGTTGCTCTTCGACGAGTGTCCGCAAGTAATCTTGAAAGTAGGCCGATTGGCCGGCGTGGCGGGCGATGCACGCCACTTGAATCATGTGCATCGCGTAAATCATGGCCGACGAGGCGCAGTAGTGGCCGAGCGCCTCACAGAGCTTGCCGACCTGCACAATGTCCAGCCCGGCCCCGCCGTATGCCGCCGGCACGGCGGCACTGAGGAATTTGGCCCCCCGCAGCGCGGCGAGGGCTTCGCGCGGGAACCGCGCGTCCCGGTCCACGGCGGCGGCGTGGGGGGCCAACGCTTCTTTGCCGATGGCGTGGGCCTGTTTCAGGAGGCCGTCGAATGCGGCGTCGGATTGCACGGGGGCGGGGCTGGGGGTCGGCATGGGGTGGGATTCTCGCGGGCCGACACCGAGGTTAGTTCTCGCCGGTGAGTTCGCCGAGGGCTTCGGCAATGGACTCGATGCTCTGGAACGTCTTTCGGCCCAGCATCGCCTCGGAAAATTCGACGTTGAAATGGTTCTCCAGCGCCAGCATGAGGCCGACGGTCGCCAGAGACGTCAGGCCGGCGTCGTAGAGATTACTGGTGTCCTTAAGCCCGGCTACGCCCGCGGACAGGCGGCCGTGTTGCGCGACGATCTTTCGGACGGCCTCGCTAATGTCGGTCGCCGGAACGGTTCGCGTCATGATTTTCATTCCGCTCAAGCAGTCTGTCCACCGAGCCTTCAGGCACGCCGCACAAAGAACGGCGAGCACGCGACGAGTCGGGCGCGGGCGGGTCTGCGGCATAGTCACGCAAAGGTAGGATGATCCGGCTTGGGGGTCAAATCACCCGGACGGCCAGCGGCGACTTAACTTTTGCGCCGGCCTAAAAATTGATCTGTTAGGCGGATTTTGAGGGCGAGGAAATATGGGGCGCATGAAATGTGGAATGAACCGTCGTGGCGGGCGTCATCGCCCGCCGGGTTGACCTCACGGGCGTGGCCGCAGAATCGGGACTTCCCAGAACGTCAGTGCGGCGATGCCGTTCTCCCCGCGGAGGAGGGTGGCTTGGCTCCACGCCTTGCTGTCGAGGTACGTGACATTTTTCGCCATCGTACCGGCCGCCAGTTTCAGGACGACCCGGCTT
>JAYUGD010000431.1:0-5268 GCA_043767785.1 Zavarzinella sp.
AAAGCCTCCGCGTCGCGGCTAACAAAACTTCGTCCGGCGTTCACTTCTCCAGCACATCCGGCTTAAACACGTCCGCACTCACCGTGAACTTCCCGCCCGGCACCGTCTTGAACACATGACTCGTAAACGCGAACGCGGCGTCTGCTTCCTTCTGGTTCAAGCGGTTCCCTTGCAGCGACACGCTGCCGGCGACGGTGACGTTCCGCGGGGCGAGCAGCGCCAAGAAGTGCGGGATGTCGCCCGCCTTCAAGATGCCGGGGGCCAGCAAGCCCATGAGTGTGCCGGCCCCATAGGGCGTGTCGCTGGCGAACGTCGGCGGCAGGTCGATGAACAGGAATTCGGCGTTTACCTCCGGGAACATCCCGGCGGCGATGGCCGCGACGATGCCGGCCTGACCGAAAGCAATAACCCGAATTTTCTTCGTGGCAGCCAACTTCTTCGCTTGCTGCAACAGAGCAACGGCGTCACGAACCCATTGTCCGAGCAATGGTTGTCCGATCCAAAGGGCATGTTCTGCAATCGTGTGGTCTGCTGCGCCAGCCACTCCTCCCCATTTCGGACGTTCAACTCCAAAAGCCCGCAAGTCTGCCATCAACACATCTTCGCCCATTTTTTCCGTTTGACGAATCACAGCGACGAATTGATTGACATCCAATTTTTCGAGGTGAATCACAACATTGAGTCGTTCGGACGCGGCCCTTTTAGAGGAGATATGAAGGGTTTGAAGTTTGATGCCCTCATCGACCGGCAGTTCGCCGTACTGATAGCCGGCCGGGGCGTCAGGTACGCTGATTGCTTTGATCGAGGCTTCGGAGGATGGCGGACTGTAAGCAAGAATCGCAGATACATTTTTTCGTATTGCGATGGCCCTCGCTGTCCACATCTCCGCGTGGTCCGGCTTCAAGTCGTCGCTGGCCTTAATCAGCTCCTTGGCCGCCTTGGCGGCGAACAGCGTCGGCGTCAGGAACCCCTTGGGCCGGTCGTCCGGGTTCGGGAAGATGGCCAAGTCTTCGGGCGTGTCCAGCGTGATCTTCGGCTCGGGGATCGGCTCGCCTTTGCCTTCGCCCTTCAAGTGCCAGGTCATCCAGCCGTACATCAGTTCGCGCATCGGCTGGTTGTAATCGTGGCCCGATTCGATGACGACGTGCTTGAACTTCTGGGGTATCTTCAACATGTCGTAGATGGCCTTCGCCCGCGCCACGCTCGGGGCGGCCTCGGCCGGGCTGAACTGGACGCCGTCCTTGCTGGCGTTGATGACCATGAGCGCCCGCGGGGCGACCATGCCCAGCACGTTCCCCTCGTCGGTGTACGTCAGGGCGTTGGGCAGCACTTCGCACACGCAGCACGCGGCCTTCAGGTACGCTTGGTAACTGCCGACGGAACAGACCGGCACGACGGCTTGAATGCGGTCGTCCAAGGCCCCGGCGTTCATGGACTGGTTGCCGCCGCCGCTGGCCCCGGTGATGCCGAGCTTGCCGTTCACCTCCGGCCGCGAGAGCAAGTAATCGACGGCCCGCTGGTTGTCGTAGGCGCACATGCCGAGCAGCGTGTGCCCGCTGGGCCAGAGGGTCGAACCCATCAGGCCGCCGTGGTAGGTGCCGCGCGCCGGCTTCGGGTGCCGTTCGCCGGCCCCGAAGGCGTCCACCGCCAGCACGAAGAAACCGAGTTTGGCCAAGCCGATGCTGCGGGACTGCACCACCGGGTCGCGCCTGGCCCACGCCCAGTGGCCGTGGACGACCAGCACCGCCGGGACTTTTTCCTTGGCCGCCGCGTCCGGGACGTAGGCGGTGGCCGTCACCCACACGTCCGGCCGCGTCTGATAGGTAATTTTCGCGATGCGGTAGCCGTCCCGGTCGAGCTTGCCGTGGACCTTGGGCGTCAAGTCGCACGGCTTCTCGGGGACGGGGCCGCACGACTCGCGCATCTTGGCGAGGAGGACTTTTCGGCGTCCCTCCCACTCGGCGGGGGTTTCGGGCGGCTTATCGTCGGCTCGCAGCTTGGCGGCCACGGCTCGGGTGCGCAGGTCAAATGCGGTCAGGTCGGCCATCGGTAAATTCCTCTGGGAAACCGCCCGATTGTACGTTGCCGATCCGCGCAACGCGAGTGCATACTACCAAGAACTTTTTTCTCCCGAGCTTTTACCATGTCCCGCCTCCGCTTTGGTCTTTTCATTTCGATGACGCTGATCGGGTCGTCCCCCGCGGACGAGCCGACGAAGCCCCCGGCCATCGACAAGCCGATCATGTTCAACACGCCGGAGGCGGACAAGATTGTCGCCGGCCTGCAAATCTTCCCGCCGGACAACCCCTGGAACGAGGACGTCTCCAAACTGCCCGTCCACCCGAACTCCAAGAAGATCATCGCCACCATCGGGCCGGAAAAGAAGTTCGCGTACAACTCGGACATGTCGTACATTCTCGTGCCGCCGACGCAGAAGAAGATCGATGTGAAGATTCTCTCCTACCCGGGCGAGTCCGACCACGGCCCGTTCCCGCTGCCCGACGAGGCCCCCCTCGAAGGCTGGCCATTGGACAAGCGGACACTCGATGCGGCCCAGCGTGGCAAGGGAGACGACTCCGACCGGCATGTTGTCGTCGTCGATCCGACGGCCAAGAAACTCTACGAGTTTTATCAGGGCCGCAAGACGGACAAGGGTTGGGAGTGCGCCTGCACCGCCATCTTCGACCTCACGTCCAACAAGATGCGGCCCGACACGTGGACATCAACAGACGCCGCCGGCCTGCCGATTTTCCCGGCCATCGTGCGGTATGACGAAGTGGAGAAGGGCATGGTGAACCACGCGATGCGCTTCACCGTCCGTAAAACGCAGCGGGCCTACGTGTACCCGGCGACGCACTTCGCCAGTTCGTTAAAAGACCCGAACTTGCCACGCATGGGCGAACGCTTCCGCCTGCGGGCCGACTTCGACGTATCCGGCTTCTCGCCGCACACGCAGGCGATCTTGAAGGGGCTGAAGACCTACGGCATGTTCGTCGCCGACAACGGCGGCGAATGGCGCCTGTCCGTCGCCCCGGACGAACGCATCAAGGGGCTGGATGAGTTGCGGAAGGTCAAAGGCTCCGATTTTGAAGTCGTGAAGACCACCGGGCCGAATGAGGGGCCGCGGGCGAAGAAATAATCGGAGGCCGTCACGACATGGAACTGCGGATCGACCGACTGCTCGCCCGGTTGAAGCACGAGCCGGAAAAGTTATTGGCCGCCATCGACGCCGACCCGCTGCTCCTGAAGCGGGAGATCGACGGCTTGGTATTGGCGAACGCCACCAAGGTACTTTTCACGCCGCAGGAAGAGCATCACCTGTTCGCCAAGGGGATCGTGCTCACGCGGAATCCCTACCGCCTCGTCTCGTTGCCGTTGCTCAAGATTTACAACTTGGGCGAGCGGAACGTCACCGTCGCCGACTTGGCGGGTCTCGCGGCCGAGGGGGCGCGCGTCTCCTTCCTGCGGAAATTCGACGGCTCGATGATCCAGCGGTTCCAGCACGACGGCCGCGTCTACTTCACGACCCGCGGCATGATCGACGGCGTCACGCTCCCCAAGGGCGATTTCGACAACCACTTCGACTACCTCGGCGCCGCCCGCGACATCGCCCGGCGACAGTTTCCGAGACTGTTGGAAGCCCGGCCCGAGTGGGACGGGCTGACGTTCGTTCTGGAACTGCTGCACCCCGGCGGTCGCGTCATCACGGATTATGGGGCGCGAGAAGACTTGGTGTTGATCGCCATCTTCGACCTCCGCGAGGTGCGCTATTGGACCTTTGCCGAAGTCGTGAAACTGGCTGCCGACAACGGCTGGTCGGTGACAGAGTTGGTCGGCGTCGCGGGCGAGGACTTGCAGGCTCAAATCGACCACATGTTGACCGGCATCAGCGGGACGGACCAGGAAGGGTGCGTCATCAACTTTGAAACCACGGAGGTTCTCTACCGCGTGAAGGTCAAGTCGCCGGACTACCTGCGGCTCTTGAAATTGATGGTCTACTGCACCTACGCGGCGACGGTCGAGATGTTGCGATCTCTCGCCGAATTCCCCACATGGTCGCGGCTCCAAGAAATACTCCAAGCGTTGGGGACCGACAAGGTTCCCGAAGAAGTGCTGAATGCGTACCGCGAGCATTACGACCGCTACGCCCGCCACCGACAAATCTGCGGTGTGATTCAGAATTGGGCTTCGCAACGGGCGGGGGAATTGATGATCGCCCTCCCGGCCGGCGACGACCGCGCCCGGCGGCGGGCGTTCGCGGCGGCCGTCCAATCGCAGCCGCTCAAGCCGCTGCTGTTCTCGGCCTACGACGGTCGGTTGACGCTGGCGAAGACGGAGGCGTTGTTCGACTCGCCGGAAGCGGCGATTCAGGCCCTCGCAACCTTGAAATGACCGGCCTTTCCCGCATAGTTGAAGGTGTCGGACGGACCCGGCAGGTCACGCAAAAAGGCGGGCGCGGATGGTCACGATTGCCAACTACACATGCGGGGGCGGCGCGCCGTTCCTGTGGATCGCCGGCCCGTGCGTGATGGAGTCGCGGGAGTTGATCCTCCGCGTCGCGGACGAGCTGGCTGCCTTCGCCGCCAAGGCGAAGGTGCAACTCGTCTTCAAGTCATCATTCGACAAGGCTAACCGCACCTCCGGCAAGTCGTTCCGCGGGCCGGGCCTGCAAGAGGGGCTGAAACTGCTGGCCGAAGTCCGCGAGCGCACCGGCCTCCCGGTGACGACGGACGTTCACGAGACGGCCCAAGCCGAGGCGGCGGGGCAGGCGGTGGACATCATCCAAATCCCCGCCTTCCTCGCCCGCCAGACCGACTTGCTGCTCGCGGCCGGCAAGACCGGCAAGGCCGTAAACGTCAAGAAGGGGCAGTTCATGGCCCCGTGGGACATGAAAAACGTCGTCGCCAAGTTGCGGGAAGTCGGCAATCCGAACCTGCTGCTGACGGAGCGCGGCACGACGTTCGGCTACGGCAATCTCGTCAACGACATGCGGGCCATCCCGTGGATGCAGGACTTGGGCTACCCGGTGATCTTTGACGCCACGCACAGCGTACAGACACCGGGGAGCCAAGGGACCAGCACGGGCGGGGACCGGCGCATGGTGCCGTTCTTGGCGCGGGCCGCCGTGGCCGCGGGGTGCGACGGGATTTTCGTCGAGACGCACCCGGACCCGGACCAGGCCATGAGCGACGGGCCGAACATGATCCCGCTGGCCGACTTCCCCCGCTTGGTCGAAATTTGTCAACGCATTCGGGCGGCCCTCGCGGC
>JAYUGD010000432.1:0-13894 GCA_043767785.1 Zavarzinella sp.
AAGCCTCCGCGTCGCGGCTAACAAGGCGAGGCGACATCGTCAGTTCAACTCAATCGCCTCTTCCCAGTGGTCGTAAAGGTGCTTCAGCCGAATCTTGCCGGCCTCGAAGGCGGCCATCGTGTCTTTGACCAAGTGGGCGTCCCGGTAAATCTCGGGGGAGACCATCTTCGCCTCCAGCGCGGTGACTTGCCGTTCCTGCTCGGCGATGTCGTCTTCCAAGTCTTCCACCTTGCGGTACGGGAACTTCCGCTTCGGCTTCGCCCCCTTCGGCCGGGCGGCCAAGGCGGCCTCGGCGGTCGCGGCCGAGGGCGGCGTGGGGTTTGCCTTCTCCTTGGCCTTGCGCTCGGCGTTTTCTTCCCCCTCGCGGGTCGTCCGCAGCGATTCGTACAGGTCGTAGTTGCCGTAAACCATTTCCACGCGGCCGGGTTCCATGACCACCAACAGGTCGCAAACGCTGTTGAGGAAGTAGCGGTCGTGCGTCACCACGATCACGGTCCCGTCGAACGCCTTGATGGCCTCTTCCAAGGCGTCGCAGGCCCAGATGTCGAGGTGGTTGGTCGGCTCGTCCAGGATCAGGACGTTCGACCCTTCGACGACGAGGCGGGCCAGCGCCGCCCGGCTCTTCTCGCCGCCGCTGCACTCGCGCACGGGCTGGTTGAGGATCCTCCCCGTGAGGCCGAAACGGCCGAGCAGGTCGCGCATGCGCTGGTCGGTCACATCCGGGTCCGGCTCGGGCCAGACGGCTTGCAGCACCGGCTTGTCTTCGTCCAAGAGTTTCAAGTGCTGGTCGAGGTAGCCCATCGTCATCAGGTGCCCGCGCTTGACCACCCCCTCGGTCGGCTCCTCGTCCCCCAACAGGATGCGCAGGAGCGTGGTCTTGCCGCAGCCGTTCGGCCCCATGATGCCGAGCCGCTTGCCGCGCTGCAATTGGAAACTCAGGTTCTTGAACAGGCGTTTCTCACCGTAGGCTTTGCCGAGGTCGGAGACTTCGAACACCACGTCGCCCGCCCGCATCACGTCGCCGAAGTGCATCATGGGCGTCTCCACTCGCGTCGGCATCTCGACGCGATCAAGCTTGTCCAGCGTCTTCATGCGCGACTGGGCCTGCTTGGCCATCTGCCCGTAGTGGTTGCGGCGGTAGTATTCTTCCTGCTTCTCGATGAACTCGCGCTGGGCCTCGTATTCCCGCAGTTGCTGCTGGTAGCGCTCTTCCCGCAGGCGCACGTACTGCTTGTAGTTGCCGGGGTACGGGTCGATCTTGCGGTCGTGAAGCTCGAAGATCTTCGTGACCACGCGGTTCAGGAAGTAGCGGTCGTGGCTGACGATCAGCATGGCCTGCGGCTGTTGGGCGAGGTAGCCTTCCAGCCAGCGGACGGTGTCGATGTCCAAGTGGTTGCTCGGCTCGTCCAACAGCATCACGTCCGGGGCCGAGAGGAGTAACTTGGCCAGCAAGAGCCGGCGCTGCTGTCCGCCGCTGAACGTGTTCGCGTCCCGCTGGTACTCACTCTCCTTGAAGCCCAACCCGCCGAGGACGGTTTCGACTTTGTGGTCCAGCGTGTAGGCGTCGTTGTGCCGCAGGAGTTCGGTGAGGCGGTCGAATTGGGCCGACAGCAGCTTTTGCTCGATCTCTTCATGGGAGACCGCCAACTTCTCGGCGACGGCGATGAGTTCTTCCTGGGCGTGCAGCAAATCGGCGAAGGCGCTCTTGGCCTCTTCAAAAAGCGTCCGGCCGGGGGGGAACTCGGCCTGCTGTTCGAGCAGCATGGCCCGCGCCCCGGCGTGGTAGCGCACGTCCCCGGCGTCCGACGTGTCCAGCCCGGCGAGGAGGCGCATCAGCGTGGTCTTGCCGGCCCCGTTCGGCCCGACCAGGCCGACGCGCTCCCCGTGGTACAACTCGAACGACAACTCGTCGAACAGCGGCCCGCGGTCGAACGCCCGCGACAGACCGGCGACACTCATCAGCAACATCGGCGACGACCCATTGGGCGAAGGACATGGGTCATGATATGGCGGGGGAGGCGGGGGGAATGTCCCGCTCGGGGCTGTTTCCCTCCCCGCGCCCCGCTTTCCCAATCACCAGAATAGGTTGGCCCGGCCGGCGTCGGCCCACGACGGCGCCTTGTGGAAAAAGATGATCGCCCCGTACTCCCCGCCGTGGTCGGTGAAGACGGAATACGTCTCGCGCACGCCGGCCTGTTGCAGAATCCGCAGGAACGGGTTGAGCGGGTAAGCGTTCATCTGCATGACCGGCCCGGTCGGCTCCGGGGCGACCGGGGCCGGCTCCTCCGGTTCGGCCCGGCCGAAGAGTTTGCCTTTGACCTTCGCCTTCGCCAGCGCCACGGCCTTTTTGAAGTGTTCGCTCCCGTTGATGTTCCGCACTTGAGGCGTGGGGAAGTGCCGCGTCGGCGCGGCGTCATACGCCTGCTTGCCGATCAGCAAGTGCAACGCCCCGCCGCCGGCCGGATTGAGCCGGCCCACCATCTGGCGGAAGTATTCCAGCCCCCGCTCGTACGGGATGTGTTGGAACACGATGAACGAGTTCAGGAAGTCGAACGTCCCCGTCACATTTGAGAGGGCGTCGTCCCCTTGCACGAACGCGGCGTTTGCGATGCCCTGCTCCGCCACGTGCCGCCGGGCCTTCTCCAACATCGCCGGGGCCACGTCCACGCCGACGGCTTCTTCCACGTGCTTGGCCATCGCCAGCGTCAGCCGGCCGACGCCGCAGCCGAAGTCCAAGCCGCGCTTGGCTGTGAAGTCGGGGGCCAGTTTTTCCCGCAGCGTGCGGAAGACCCAATCCATGTACTGCCGGCCGGAGTCGAAGAACAGGGCCAAGTTGTCGGCGGTCAGGTTCTCCCCCTTGAAGCGGTCGTCCGTGAGGACGGCCCAATACGGGTCGGTCCGGCCGAATTCTTTCCAGTCGCTGTCCGTGTCGTGGCCCGGCATCGCTTCTCCCGTGGGGCGGCGCTTGGAGCGCGCACGCCGCGCGCGTATAACCAACACCGCGCCGGCCCGTCAACCGCAACCGGGCCGCCTACCCCGTTCCCCGGTCCGCGGAAGGACGCCGGCATGGCCTCTTGGCTGAAACGACTGTACCACACGCTCCCGGTCGTCCGCGAACTGAATATGGTTCGCGCGGAGCTGGCCCGCCGGAACCGGCACGCGGACATCGCCCTGCGGACGCAGATTGAACAGTACCTTCAGGGCATCCTCAGCGACCCGAAGTACACGGACCCGAAGCGACTGGCGGCCCACGAGGCCCAACTGTTTTCCCAGAACGGCGAAGACGGCCTGATCTCTGAGATTTTCCGCCGCATCGGCCCGGGGGCCAAGACCTTCGTTGAAATCGGCGTCGGCGACGGGTTGCAGAACAACACCGCCCTGCTGTTGTCCCAAGGCTGGGCCGGCTGGTGGTTCGAGGCCGATGAAGGGAACTTGGCGGCCATCCGCAAGCACTTCCCGAAGCGGCTGGAACGGAAGGAACTGCGGCTCGTCCGGGCGTTCATCGACGCCGGGAACATCCGGCAATTACTGACCGACAACGGCGTCCCGCCGGAGCCGGACTTCCTGTCCCTCGACATCGACTTGAACACCTATTACGTCTGGGAGGCGATGCTGCCGCACGTCCGGGCGCGGGTGTTCTCCGTCGAGTACAACGGCTATTTCCCGGCCGGCGTGGACTGGAAAGTGGACTACGACCCCAAGGCGGTATGGGACTACTCGAGCCACTTCTGGGGGGCCAGCCTCAAGGCACTGGAGAGCCTCGCCCGGCCGCACGGGTATCAACTCGTCGGGTGCGACCTCGACGGCGTGAACGCCTTCTTCGTGCGGGAGGATCTCGCCGGGGATTTGTTCCCGACGCCGGCGACGGCCGAGAACCTGTACGAACCGGCCCGCGGCCACTTATACGCCTGGCGCAACCTCTTGCCGCAAGACCATCATGCGGCCATCAAGCAATTACTAATCCGCGAAGCCGGGCGGTGATTGGCCGACGCCCACGGGCCGCCGTCCGTGGGCGTTCCGGGGTTCGGTCCCTACATTTTCCCCATTGGTTTTATCTCACTCGACCGGGAGTTTTCCTGACTATGGCCAAGTATGTGTATTCCTTCGGCGGCAAGACGGCCGACGGCAACGGCAAGATGAAGGAGTTGCTGGGCGGCAAGGGGGCCAACCTCGCGGAGATGTGCCTGATCGGCCTGCCCGTCCCGGCCGGGTTCACGATTTCCACGGAGGTCTGCACGTACTTCTACGACAACAAGAAGACCTACCCGCCGGAACTGCAAAAGCAGGTCGAAGCGGCCGTCGCCAAGGTCGAGAAGATCATCGGCACCAAGTTCGGCGACACCAAGAAGATGCCGCTGCTCGTCGCCGTGCGGTCGGGCGCCCGCGACTCGATGCCGGGGATGATGGACACGATCCTCAACCTCGGGCTGAACGACCAGACCGTGGTCGCCCTCGTCAACGCCACGAAGAACGAGCGGTTCGCGTGGGACTGCTACCGCCGCTTCATCCAGATGTACGGCGACGTGGTGATGGGCGTGCAAAAGCTCCCCAGCGAAGACCACGAGCCGTTCGAGACGGTCATCAGCGAACTCAAGGAGCAGAAGTACGGCAACGCCGAAATTGAAGACACCCGCCTGAACGCGGAAGACCTCAAGGAGTTGGTCGCCCGCTTCAAGAAACTGGTGAAGACGCGCACCAAGCAAGACTTCCCCGAAGACCCTTGGGAACAACTCAAGGGCGCCGTCGGGGCCGTGTTCGGGTCGTGGATGAACGACCGGGCGATGGTCTATCGCCGCAAGTACAACATCCCCAGCGAGTGGGGCACCGCCGTCAACGTGCAGGCGATGGTGTTCGGCAACACCGGCGAATCCTCCGGCTCCGGCGTCGCCTTCACGCGCGACCCGGCCACCGGCGAGAAGGTGTTCTACGGCGAGTTCCTGATGAACGCCCAGGGCGAAGACGTGGTGGCCGGCGTCCGCACGCCGGACCCGGTCGCCAAGCTCAACGGCATCATGCCGCACGCCTACAAGGAACTCGAAGGCGTCCGCAAGAGTCTTGAGACGCACTTCAAGGACATGCAGGACTTCGAGTTCACGATCCAGGACGGCACGCTGTTCATGCTGCAGACGCGCAACGGCAAGCGCACCGGCGTCGCCGCCGTCCGCATCGCCTGCGAGATGGTGAAGGAAAAGCTGATCGACTGGCAAACCGCCGTCGGCCGCGTCCCGGCCGACCAACTCGAACAAGTGCTGGCCCCGATCTTCGACCGCACCGCCGTCAAGAACGCCAAGGCCATCGCCACCGGGCTGCCGGCCGGCCCCGGCGCCGCCTCGGGCAAGATTTACTTCAACGCCGAGCGGGCGGTGGAAGCGGCCGACAAAGGCGAGAAGGTTCTGCTGGTCCGCATCGAGACCAGCCCGGAAGACTTGCGCGGCATGATCGCCGCCGAGGGCATCCTGACGGCCCGCGGCGGGGTGAGTTCCCACGCGGCCCTCGTCGCCCGGCAGATGGGCAAGGTGTGCGTGTGCGGGGCCGCCGCCCTGAACATCGACTACCACGCCAAGACCCTGACCGTTGGCACGGACGTGTTCAAGCAGGGAGATTTCCTCAGCATCGACGGCACCGCCGGCACGGTGTACGCCGGCCAGTTGAAGACCGCCGCCTCCGAAGTGGTCCAAGGTCTGATCGAAGGCGACAAGGTCGCCCAAGCCGGCAGCACCTACAAGAACTTCGTCCAGCTCATGGACTGGTGCGGCAAGGCGACGCGCATGACCGTCCGCACGAACGCGGACAACCCGGAGCAGACGGCCAACGCCGTCGCCTTCGGGGCCGTCGGCATCGGCTTGTGCCGCACGGAGCACATGTTCTTCGAGGGGGACCGCATCGACGCCATGCGGGAAATGATCCTTGCCGAAAACAAGGAAGACCGGCAGAAGGCCCTCGCCAAGTTGCTCCCGTACCAGCGGGAAGACTTCCTCGGCATGTTCAAGGAGTTGAAGGGCTACCCGGCCACGATCCGCTTCCTCGACCCGCCGCTGCACGAGTTCCTGCCGCACGACTTGGAGTCCCAGACCGCCCTCGCCAAGAAGCTCGGCGTGAAGGTCGAGAAGATCACGCAGCGCGTCAGCCAATTGCACGAGCAGAACCCGATGCTCGGCCACCGGGGCTGCCGGTTGGGGATCAGCTTCCCGGAAATCTCCGCGATGCAGGCCCGGGCCGTGTTCGAGGCCGCCGCCGAGTGCGTGAAGCAGAAGATCAAAGCCAACCCGGAGATCATGATCCCGCTCGTCGGGTTCAAGAAGGAACTCGACCTCCAGGCGGCCATCGTCCACGAGGTGGCCGCCCAAGTGCAGAAAGAGAAGAAGGTCAAGCTGACGTACATGGTCGGCACGATGATCGAAGTGCCCCGCGGCGCCCTGACCGCCGACGAAATCGCCGAGACGGCCGAGTTCTTCAGCTTCGGGACCAACGACCTGACGCAGACGACGCTCGGCATGAGCCGCGACGACTCCGGCAGCTTCCTGCCGCACTACGCCGAGTCGGAAATCGTGAAGAACAACCCGTTCGCCACGATCGACCAAAAGGGCACGGGCGAGTTGATGAAGATCGCTATTGAGAAGGGGCGAAAGACCCGCCCGGCCATCAAGCTCGGCATCTGCGGCGAGCACGGCGGCGACCCGTCCTCGGTGAAGTTCTGCGACCAGATCGGCCTCGACTACGTGAGCTGCTCCCCGTTCCGCGTGCCGATCGCCCGCCTGGCCGCCGCCCAGGCCAACCTGGCCGCGGCCGCCGCGCCGGCGAAGAAGAAGTGACGAGGTAATTTTCACCCGTACCCCCGAAGCGACCCGCGGAAATGAAACCCCGCGGATCGTTTCGGGGGGCGGCGTTGATTGTTCCATGTGGAACGCTTGGGCAAGATAGGCGAGCCGGCTAGCGCCCGGCATCAACTTTCGAGGGCGACCTCATGCTCCTCGGCATCCTTTCCGATACTCACGATCAACTGGCCCGCACGCGCCGGGCCGTTGACTTGCTCATCTCACACGGCGCGCAAGCCCTCATCCATTGCGGCGACTTCCTCAGCCCGGAGATTGTCCGGGTTTGCGCCGTCCGGCCGTTCTATTTCGTCTTCGGGAACAACGACGGCGAGGGCGATTTGTCGGCCGCGGGAGCCGAGACCGGCTCCGTCTGCCTAAAGTGGGGCGGCGTCGTCGAACTCGGGGGGAAACGGCTGGGCGTGACCCACGGCCACATGCGGGGCGACGTGAGGCGTGTGATGGATGCAGGCGTGGACTACCTTTTCACTGGGCACACGCACGCCACGCACGACGTGATGGACGGGACCGTGAGACGCATCAACCCCGGGGCGCTGCACCGGGCCGATGCGTTCACGGTCGCCGTGTTGGACTTGGAGACTGGAGAGTTGAAGATCCTCCCGGTCGGGCGGTAGGTCATGAAAGAACAGGGCCGCCGGGAGTCCTCCCGGCGGCCCTGTTCTTTCATACTTTCCGCGCCGACTTAATCCTTGTCCTTCGGGTTCCCCTTCGGCTTCGGGGCCGGATTCTTTGGGACCGGCGGCGTGACCGCCGGTGCCGGCGTCTTTGGCGTCGGCACCGGCGGGTTGACGACCGGCGGGTTCTTCGGGACGACCGGCTCCTTCGGCAACGGGTTCTTTGGGACCGTCGGGTCCTTGGGCGTCGGCTCGCGGCCAGGGTTCGGCCGAGTGAAGTCGGGTTTCAGCACGTCTTCCGGGCGGGGAAGCGTCCGGGCCGGCGGCTTGGCCGTGGCCGGGTCGTGGGCGACGGCTTCCGGTTGCTTCGGCGCGGCGGGCGGGGCCTTCGCCTTGACGGATGCCGGCGCCGCGACGGACGCGGGCGCCGTCCACTTCACGCGGGCCGGCTCCGTGCGGGCCGTGCCGCCGGCGGCCTGTTCGGATTTCACGCGCTCGGTCGTCAGCTTGCGGTACTCGACGGCCTGCGTCTGTTGGGCCTTGGCTTGGGTGGCGTCCACCTTGACCAACGTCACGGAAGATGTCTTCGCCGCGGACACGTCGGCCAAGGCGCGGGCCAGAACCAAGTTTTGGGCTTCGGCCGCGTCAGCCCGCTTCGCCAGTTCGCGCTGGGCGGCGAACGTGCGGGGCGGGCGGGCGTCGGCATTTTTTTGGCGGGCGTAGTACGCCGCCCGCTGGTCGGTTTGCCAGTTCGGATTGGTACTGGCGTAGGACGCGGCCGTGTAGTTGTACAGCGGGTCGTACCCGAGGCGCGTGTTCGAGAACGCGAACCACGGGTAGATGCCGGCGCTCGCGTAGTTAGCCGCGTAGTAGTCCCCGAAGTAGTAGTGGCCGTAGCGCGGCCGGGCGAACAAGTTGAGAGCCAGCAGGCCGGGGTCGATGTAGACGGACGGCGTGTACACGAAGCCGGGCCGCAGGCGGTTGCCGAAGATTACTGGGGCGAACAGCAGGCCGCGTTGTTGGATCGGGTAGTCCCAGTAGCCGTCCACATACATGTAGCCGTTGGGCGTCCAGTCGTAATGCGGGGCCGACCAAACCCAGTTCGGATTGCCGGCCGACCAGTAGCCCGGCCGCCATAGGTAGCGGGTGTCGCGCCACATCCACACGCCGGACATCCAGACGTTGTCGGCCGCCGGCATTTCGCCGGCCGGGCCGGCTTCCAGAGTTTCGGGCGGGGCGGGCAGGTAGACGGCTTCCGTCGCCGTCGTGGACGACCAGAAGCCGGAGACCCACTGGTGGCCGTCGGCAGTCTTGTTCCAATAGCCGGGCACCCACGTGCGCCCCGGCGGGATGTTCCGCCAGAAGCCGCTGACCCACATGAAGTCTTTCGCCTCGTCGTCAAAGTGCCAGTAGCCGGGGATCCAGCGGACGTCGTCGCCTTCCGGCTTTTGGTCCGGCGGAAGTTCTTCCACGGCCTCGGGCGGGGCCTTGGCGACCACTTCGCCCGGTTGCGGATTGAACTGCGACGGCTGCCCAAACGCCTCGTGGACGGGGCCGCGGGTGAGTTCTTGCACGCCGCTCTCGCCGCCGGCGGGCGGGGTCGGCTCTTGGGCCGCCGCGACGGCGGCCAAGAACAGGCCGGCGACTGTTGACGGCAACAGGCGCCGGGAAAAGGCGGAGGGTATCATGGGGGAATCTCGCGGGTTTTGGGGACGATCTCACGGACCGCCCCCACCCCAAAGCAAGCGATATGCCGTTAAGCCTTCGCCCATCATTTATCGTCGTCGCGGTCGCCCATCGAAACGGCTTGCAACGCAAACTGCGACCACGTTTCAAACTCGGCCAGCCGCGTCAGCAACTCGGCCAACTCGGTGAAGCGGCCGTCGGCGATGCCGTCTTCCTTGGCGGCCACGTCAGCCGCTTCCAAGTCCAAGACGTGGACGATGCCCAAGTGGACTTCGCCGACGGGCGTGCGGCCGTCGTAGATGAAGCCCAGCGGGCGCTCGGCGAACGCCGTTCGCAGGTCCACCTCCTCGTGCAGTTCGCGCAGCATCCCGACCCGGTAAACGGCCCCGGCCGCGTCGCCGTCTGTTGAGGCAATGTGGCCGCCGATGCCGACCGAGCGGCGGTGGTGCAGCCGCGTTTCCCCGCCGGACTTGCCGCGGACGTATTCGAAGAACCGAGCGCCGTGCCGCAGCAGGACGTATGGGATCAGTTGCTTGTACGCCGGGTCGGTCTCCGCCAGTGACCGTGGCCGAAACGACAGTTCGCCCGGCGGCATCAGAAGGGCTTGGTACGCCGCGTCGAACGGCCGAAAGCCGTGGAACGTCCCCGCCGCTTCGAAGCGGGTTCGCGGGATCACCAGCACTTGCTCGTCGGCCTTGGGCATCGGGGTCATCTCATCAGAATGCGGGCGGCGAGGGAGACGACGGCCATGCCGACGACCATCGTGAACGCCAGTTTCAAGGTGTCGCTGCTGCTCCGGCGATTGAGCAGAGCTTGAAGCGCCCGCTCGTCGCCGTGTTCGACGGCGGTTTGCAGTTCGCGCTCGTAGCGGCTTTCCGGGTAGTCGCGGGCTTGGTCTTCGGTCAGGAAACCGGGGTGTGCGGGCGGGATTTCGCGCAGCACGGCCACGTCGAACCCGAGGCGGTTGTCCGGGGCGAAGGCGGTGAAGCTCGTCCGGCCTTGGATGCTCACGGGGAGCAGTCGCCACACGTCGCGGATCGTCTTCTCGGCCGGCCGGTCCCGGTGCAAGAGAATCCGGCCTTGATCGACGAGGGTTTGACAAGCCCCGAGCAGGAACGGCCCGTCCCCCTTGGCCATCACCTGTTGCAGGGCGGCCACGTCCCGACGCGGCGGGTTGGCTTGGCCGAGCGGGATGTCGGCCGGGGAATTGGCGCCCCAATCTGGCGGGGCGAGTTCGGCCAAGAAAAACGGGTCCGGGCACCGCTCGTAGAACACGCGGCCCAGCGCCCGCACCCACAGTTGCCGGCCCTTCGCCGTGCCGATCAATACCGTACGCCGGCCGGCGAAGCGGACGAACAAATACGACTCTTCGGGGTGGGGTGGCGAGTCGAAGGCCTCTTGCAGAAGCGCCAGTTCATCGGACAAGGCCGGGTCGAACGACGGGGACGCGGAGACAGTCCCCGCCTCGTTGACGCGGGCTTGCGACAGTACCGGCGGCATGCTCATGGAGCCGAGTTTATGGAAACGGCCCGCCGACTCCCATCGGCTCGGCGGGCGACTGCTAACATGGCGTGAAGCGGGTAAGATATTTTCTTCAATCCCCGTCGCTGTTGAGAGTCGTCCATGCCCGACGTGAATCTGGAAACGCAACTCACGGCCCGCTTACGCTCCTTGGGGGAGAACGGCGTCGAGTGGCTGGCGCCGGCCCCGGAGTTGTCCGTCGTGGCCAAGGAACCGGACTTGTTCGTGGCCGAGGAGCCGCCGGCCGGGGCGCTGCCCGACACGCCGGAGGGGCGGCGGGTCGCGCTGGACGTGTTGGCCGGCGTCGTGCGCGAGTGCCAGCGCTGCCCCGAGTTGGCGGCCACGCGCACACAAACCGTTTTCGGCGTCGGCCCGGTCGGGGCGGAAATTCTCTTCGTCGGCGAGGCCCCCGGCGGGGACGAAGACCGGCAGGGGATTCCGTTCGTCGGGGCCGCGGGTCAGATGCTCAACAAGATCATCGCCGCGAGCGGGTTGAAGCGGGAAGAGGTGTACATCTGCAACATTCTGCGGTGCCGCCCGCCGGGGAACCGGCAACCCAAGCCGGACGAGTGTCAGAATTGCCGCGAGTATTTGGACCAGACCATCGCCCTCGTGGCCCCGAAGATCATCGTCTGCTGGGGCGGCGTCGCCGCCCAAAACCTTCTGGGGACAAAGACCGGAATCACCAAGCTGCGCGGCCAATTCTACGAGTACACCGGCATCCCGGTCCTCTGCACCTTCCACCCGGCTTCCCTGTTGGAAGGCCGCGCGCCGCAAAACAAGAAGGACGTGTGGGAAGACATGAAGACGATGCTGACCAAGCTGGGCAAGCCGATTCCGGCTCCCAAGACACAAGGATGATTACTCGTCGTCTTTTTCGGACGCGACCGTGCCCGACGGGGCGAACTTCGCCAGCGTGTCGGTGATCTGCCGCATCGTCACCGGCCGCACCAGAACGGTCACGTTGTCCAGCAGGGCGACGGACCCGGCCCAGTGGGCTTGGTCTTCCGAGAGGATGACGATGCCGTGGAGTTGTTGGCGCTTGATCTCGGCTTGGTTGATGACGCGCTCGAACATTTCCAGCCCGCTCTCGCCGACCGTGCCGCAATCGACCAGCAGCACTTCATACGGGCTTTGCACGTAGCGGGCGAACGCCTGCGGCGCGTTGATCGAGATCATCACGCGGTACCCGTGCTGCTTCAGCTTGTCCCGGAAGGCGTCCTGCAACTTCTGATTCTGCTCGACGATGAACACCGACACGGGGCCGGTCCGGGCCGCGGCTGTCTTGCCGCCGCCCTTCAATTCGTCCGCCGCCTGTTGGATGGCCTCGATCAGTTGCTCGTAATTCTGGAAGCGGTCGGCCGGGTCGAAGGCGACCATGCGGGACAGCAGGGCGTGGATGGGCGGCGGGATGTCCGGGTCGGTCCGGCTGATCTTGCTGCCGAGTTCGAACCGCTCCTTCACCATGCGGGCCTTGGCGTCCTTGGTGACGCTCAGCAGCGGGCGGCCCGTGATCATTTCGTGGAAGGTGCAGCCCAAGAAGTAAATGTCGCTGCGCGGGTCGCCGGCCTTCACGCCGGTCGCCTTTTCCAGCCCGGCGTAGTCCACCGTGCGGTCCATTTCGACGCCGTCGTCCTTGGAGCCGCCGGTGAACTCGGCCAAGCCGAAGTCCACCATCTTGGCCGTGCGGGAGGACGAGATGAGGATGTTGGTGGGCTTGATGTCGCGGTGCGTCAGCCCGACGGAGAGGGCGTGGTGCAGCCCGCTCGCCATTTCTTCAAGAATTCGCAGCCCCTCGACGCAGTCCAGTTTCTTGCGGATGCCCAAGAAGTCCTTGAGGTTCCCCCCCTCGACGAACTCCATTACGATGTAATACTGCCCCGTGTCGGCGGCCCGGCTCACCGCCAAAATCTGCACGATGTTCGGGTGCAGCATGGTCATGCCGACCTTGCCCTCGCGCTCGAACGACTCCACCTTCTTCTTGTCTTCCCCCCAGCGCTTTCGCAGGACTTTGATGGCGACGACCTCACCGGTGCGCGGGTTGTCGGCCCGGTAGACGCGGCCGAAGCTGCCGGCCGAGATGCGGTAGAGCACGCGGTAGCCGCCGAGGAAGTACCCGTCCTTTTCGCCCTTGAGCAGCTTGCCCCCCTGCCACGGGGTGATGACGCCCTTGCGCTCCAAATAGCGCAGCAGCGGCTCGGCGGGGCCGGTCTTGGACCCGAGTTCTTCCCATGCGTCGGCGAGGTGGTCGTCGGAGATCAGGTCAAGACGCCGGGCCAGTTGGGCGACCGCGGCGGCGTCGAGGGTGGACATGCGGCACCGGGCGGACAGAAGATTGAAGAGAGCATGGCGTGAGGTTCACGTCCCCTAACTTTACCGCCCCAAGCGAGTTTCTTCAACTCTTCATAAGCCAATCGGGCGGGCGGCCGCCTCACGGCGCCCGGCTTCCTCACTTGCCGGGCGCGGGATTCTTCGTTAGCCTGACGGTCGGTGATGCGACGGAAGTGGGGAACGGAAGCCCGGCGCTGGCCGGGCTTTTTTCTTGGGGCGGTTCTGATGAGCGCAACCTGCGTGGTGGGCCTGCAATGGGGCGACGAGGCGAAGGGGAAGATCGTCGATCTCCTCGCCGAGGACCACGACTTCGTGGTCCGGTACAACGGCGGCAACAACGCCGGCCACACCGTCGTCCACGGGGACAAGGTGTTCAAGCTCTCCCTGCTGCCGACCGGCGTCCTCAAGACGCACATCACCTCCGTCATCGGCAACGGCGTCGTCGTCTACCCGCCGCAACTACTGAAGGAACTGGCCGCCCTCGAAGTGGCCGGCATCAAGGTCCACAACCTCGCCATCAGTGACCACGCCCACGTGATTTTCCCGTACCACATCGCCGAGGAAAGCTCGACCGAGCAGGGGGGCGGCTCGACCATCGGCACCACCGGCCGCGGCATCGGCCCGTGCTACCAAGACAAAGTCGGCCGCACCGGCGGCATCCGCGTCGGCGAACTGCTGCACCCGGACCACCTGCGGGAACGACTGCGCGAGATCGTCCCCCGCAAGAACCGCGTCATCAAGGCGCTGGCCGCCGACTCGGCGACGGTCCTGCAATTCGACGCGGACACCGTGTGTCACGAATACCTGGAGTACGCCGACAAGATCAAGCCGTTCATCAAGGACACGGCCCACCTGTTGCATAAGGGCTTGGCCGAGGGAAAGAAAATCCTCTTCGAGGCCGCCCAAGGC
>JAYUGD010000433.1:0-5254 GCA_043767785.1 Zavarzinella sp.
GTAGTTTCGCCCAAGCCGTCCGGATCGCGGAGGCGCGCAAGAAGTTTCTCGGGCAGGAAGACGTTGAGTACGCCGTCAGCCTAAATAACCTCGGGATGTTGTGCAAAACGATGGGAGATTTGGACCAGGCGGAGCAGTATTTGATACAGGCGTTGGCGATTCGAAAAAAAAAGCTCGGCGAGGACCATCCCTGGTACGCCATGAGTTTGTCCAACCTGGGCGGCGTGTGGGTGGCCAAAGGTGATTATAAGAGGGCTGGTTCGGCCCTGGTCCGGGCCACGACGATTCTCGAAGAGACCGTCGGTGCCACGCACCCCGGCTACGTTGCGAGCCTGAACAATTTGGCCGCCTACTGCGCGTCGATCCGCGATTTCGCCGCGGCAGGAGCGCACTTACGGAAGGCGGCGGACAACCGCCGTCAATTTGTGTGGCGGACGTTTCGTGACGGTGACAGCAATATCCCGCACTTGCCGGGCTTCTTTGATGCAGCACGGATCGAATCGTCGGATGGCCGGGCTCAGGGTGCTGGCGGGTTTGCAGGGATGCCGAGTCAATATTCTTACGGCACATCTGTAACGGCCCGACAAATGCGTGTCGATGATGCGACGATTATAAACAATTTAGCCCTTGTGCGCCACGCCCAAGGCCACCTGCCGGAGGCGAACGCGCTCTTCCAAGGGGCGCTGGAGGCCACGGAAAAGGCCATTGGCAAAAAGAACTCTCTTTACGCCGCAACGTTGAGCAACTTGGCTCACGTGTGCGGGGACCAGAAAGACTACGAGCAGGCAGAGGTTCTGTTGCGGCGGGCGGTGGGCATTCGAAAAGAAACGCTCGGGGAGAAACATTGGAAATACGCCACCAGCCTGAACAACCTCGGGTTGCTCGCCGTCCGGACGGGGAAGCCAAAGGACGCCGAGACGATGTTGCGGCAAGCACTGGACATCCGGAAAGCCAGTCTCGGAAACAGCCATTACCTCGTGGCGGACAGTTTGGAGAACCTCGCCGCCGCCGCCGAGGCGGCGGGGGACCGGGCGAAAGCCACAGCACTCGTTGAAGCCGCCCTGCCGATCGCCCACCAGAATTTTAGGCTAGCCGCCGCGGCCGAATCGGAGCGGCAGCAGTTGATCATGGCCCAGGCGTGGCGGGGGTATCTCGACCATTACCTTTCGCTGACCCGCCACTCTTCGGGGCCGTCCGGGGAGGCATACCGCCACGTGCTCGCGTGGAAGGGGACAGCAGCCGCCAACCAGGCGAGTGTGCGGGAGACCAGGAAAAATCCCGGCCGGCCGGACGTCGAGAAGCTGTGGGCCGAGTTCGAGGCTGTCACCCGCCGGTTGGCGACCTTGGCACTGGCCGTTCCCGAGACCGGCCGCGAGGGGCCTTGGCGGGACAGGATCGGCGAGTTGACCACTCGCAAAGAAACGCTCGAGCGAGACTTGGCACGGGCGGCCGCGCCCCCTCCCGCGGATGAAGGCGACGGTGCCCGGGCTCTGCAAGCGCTCCAGAAATGTCTCCCTCCGAAAACTGTCCTCATTGACCTGATCGAGTACCTCGACAATGATTCCGGCCCCGGGGACCAAGGCAAGGCCCCGGCCCGCCGACTGGCGGCATTTATCGTGACGTCGGCCGCGGTCGCCCGGGTTGATCTTGGGCCGGCCGTCCCGATTGCCAAGGCCGTTGACCGTTGGCGTCGGGACATCGCCACGGTGAATTCCGGGGCCCACGCCACGTCGGGTCCGGCCCTTCACCGCCTCGTCTGGCGACCGCTTCTTGCCCAAGTGAACGGGGCTCAAACGGTTTTGATCTCGCCCGACGGCGCCACTTGCCGCATTGCGTGGCCGGCGCTCCCCGGGGCGGCGGCCGGGTCGTTTCTCATCGAAGACTTTATGGTCTGCATCATCCCGGTCCCCCGCTTGCTGCCCGCTTTGCTCGCGTCGCCGCCCGTCGTCGCGGAGCCGTCGCTGCTAATGGTGGGGGACGTGGATTTTGACGCGGCCGGCGTCGGCGCGGGGCAGGCCAGCGAGGGACGCGACCTCCCGTGGCGGCAAAAGTGGTTCGCCTTGCCGGGCACGCGCGCGGAGATTGCCGGCGTCGGGTCGGCGTGGGCCGAGCGATTTCCAAAGGCGAGGATGACAGAGTTGCGCGGCGGGGCCGCGACGACGACGGCCATCCGGCGGCAGGCGCCCGCGCACACGCACCTGCACATCGCGACGCACGGGTTTTTCGCCCCGCCGTCTCTGAAGGCCGCGCTGGGACCCCGGGATTCGCAGTCGGCTCTGCGAGAAGAGACCCTGTTTGGCGATCAGGGGATTTCCGGGTTCCACCCCGGCCTGCTCTCCGGCCTCGTCCTGGCCGGCGGAAACCGCGGGCCGACAGGGGACGACGAAGGCCTATTGACGGCTCTTGAAGTCGCCGGGTTAAACCTCGGAGGCGTGGACTTAACAGTCCTCTCGGCCTGCGAGACGGGCCTCGGAGAAACCGCGACCGGCGAAGGCGTCCTCGGCCTACAGCGAGCCTTTCAAATCGCGGGCTCAAAGACCACAGTGGCTACTCTTTGGTCCGTCGATGACAAGGCAACGCAAGAGCTCATGAACCGCTTCTACGACAACCTGTGGGGCAAGCGGATGCCGAGACTGACGGCACTGCGAGAGGCCCAGATCTGGCTGCTCAAGGAGGGTCGCATTCAAGACGGCATCAGACGCGGCTACCTCGAACGCCTCGGCAAGGACGCGACCGCAACGGCCGATGGCCGACTGCCGCCGTATTACTGGGCCGCGTTTGTTCTGTCCGGCGACTGGCGGTAGCGGAAGCGAAAAAGAGTCAACTGCTCAATCCTCAAAAGAAGATACCCCTAGATCTGCCCGACCGAATCCCGGTGCCATTGTCATATCCGATCACCCAGATTCACGCCGCCAAATAATGGGGCCTTATCTATAGGCTGAGGCTTGAAAACACGGGGTTCCACCCCGTGAACGGTTACCGAAAAAAATGTATCCATATTATTCGCCACGCGCCCAACCCATTCACCATTTCTTCAGACGCGGTCTCGTTATGCTCCTGTAATGACGCCTTCGCGGCGTTAAGAACTTCCACCTGCGTCGAACCCGCCGAATCGCCCTGTCTCCTCGCATTCAACCTGCGTCCGGGCACTTTCATTTCTTCTGCGACGCCGATCATTCTCGCCCTTTGGCACGGGTTGATCGCTGCGTCATCTGCAACGAGTGTCGAACCGCGTTTGATTTCCCGGGCAGACCCTTCTTCGCCCGACTGCCTTCATTTGTCTCGGTCGCGCGCCTTGCAGCAGGACGTTGTCCCGACCCTTCGTGAAATCGAACAGGGACGGCAATTGGGCCGCGGGTTGACGCTTGTTCTTGGGGTCGTCGTCCCGGACGGGGATCAGGTAGCCGCGGTCCGTCTTTACCATGCCGGTCGCCTTGGAAGTTTCTTTCCGAATGTCGCCGGACTCACTTTTCCCGTCCCGATGTCCGCGAACAAATTCGGCACTCGGTTCACGCCGAACTGCAGCCACTCCCGCATCGTGATCCGGCCGTCCTTCGGCGCAAAGTCGGCTTTTCCCTTCTCCAACCCCTCCTTGCAGAGCGCGTAGGTGAGCAGGCCGTGGCCGATGCGGGCGTCCTCGAACGCGGGGGCGAAGGATTGGCTCGCGGCCAGGATGCGCACCCGCTTGTCGTAGGCGAGTTGCCCGAGGCTGCGACTGCCACCGGCACGGTTTGTCCCCCTCCGGTCCGACGCTGGCCGCTGACAAGCACGCGTCCACGATCAACGTTCTCCCGGCGTCCACCCCACGCAGCCAGCCGGTCATTTCCTCGGCCGGAATCGTCCGCCGCAGCGTGGCTTTGTCGGTCAACTCCACCCGGCCCGTATCCGAAAGTAGGAGGAAGAGCCCGCCGCCGGCCGCCATTTACTCAGGGCGGCCGCGGATTGAAGGCCCAGCCCCGGGGTAGTCAGCGTCTCGCTCTACTTTCGGCCCGTGTCGGGCCCCTTGAGATGTACGGCAGTACCCGACACGACTTTCAATCTCGCGCCAGTGAAGAGAGTTTTTTCGTTATAGGTGCCGAGGCCCAAGGAATTCGGGAACACTCGCCACTCCTCGCGCGGCCTGAGGGCGGTCGCCGGTCCCGTCCAGTCGATGCGCCGCTTGCCATCGACATCGATTTGAATGGAAGCGTCGCCTTTCGTCAGCGTCACGCGGGCCACGACGACGTGTTCCTTCCCGTCCGTAAGCGGCGCTTGCGGGAACTCCCCCCGGGTGGCCCCCTTCCCGCCGCCGGGGGACTTCTGTAGTTCGACCCGGTCAGGAAAGAGGGCGCACGCGCATTGCGCCTGCCCGACAGGCAGGATAAGCATGTCGTCCGCGTCGCCCGCGACGCGCTTCAGACGCACTTCCAGTTCGTACCCCCCGTCGGGGCGGACGGGGATGGCCAGGCGTGCGAACCCGCCACTGAAGCCGTGCACCCCGCCGGCCGCCCGCTTCCAGTCCCCGGTCACCCGGTGCCGCGAAGGGTCGGCCAGCCCCAAGACGTCGACCGACTGGGCGGCCTTCAAGACCTCGCCGGGGGCGTCGGCGGCCCACGGCTCGGCGGCGCCGGTCAGCATGCGGACGGCGACGGCGTGGAAGCGGACGCGGTCGTCATGGGCCCCCAGGCCCACGCAGCCGGCCGGGATCCGCCAGTCCTCGCGCGTTTGCACGTCCCGTACTTTTCCTTTCCAATGCACCACCTTCTTTCCCTCGATTTCGAAGGTGACATCGGCCTCGGCCCCGTCGGTCGTGACCCGGACGAGCGCCGTCTGCGGCCGCCCGTTCGCGAAGAAAGTGTCGGTCCCCTCCAGCCGGGGCTCGCCGGGCAAATTCAGCCCGGCCCGCTTGCCGTCCCAAATGGACGCCATGCCGATGGCGTCGCCCACCGGGAACAGGAGGTTGACTTCCGCGTCGCCCTCGTCCCGCGTCATCCGCACGCGGAACTCGTAATTCCCCCGCGGCGCCAGCGGCACCACGAGTCGGGAGTACTCTTGCTGCGTCACAAGAAGGTCGGCCGCCGCCCACTTCCAATTGCCGAGCACGGCGTGCCGTGACAGGTCGACCCTCCCGATCAAGTCGGTCCATTCGTCGGCCGGCGTTTTTCGGAGCGTGACGGAAGGTCGCCCCTTGGTGAAGTCGAACAGGGCCGGGACTTGGGCCGCCGGCCGGCGCGGGGCTTTCTGGTCGTCCGTGCGGACCGGAATCAGATAACCG
>JAYUGD010000434.1:0-5254 GCA_043767785.1 Zavarzinella sp.
CCGCCCCGGCCGCCGACAGGAACGCCCGGCGCGAGACCGCCGCGTGCAGGCGGGAGGGGAAACCACCGACATGAAGCATGGGAAAAAACCCCGGCGAGCCGTTGGCAGGCAGACCCGCATCATACCGGACGCGGCCGGCGAATGCACCGGGAATCCGGTCGGGCGAGACAACATTAGAGCGGCGTTCGGAATGGTGTCGCGACCGCGAACGGGCGCCGGCGTTTTACCTCACCCCCCGGCCCCCTCTCCGAAGCGGAGAGGGGGAGCAAGTGGGCGGTTCCCCCTCTCCGCTTCGGAGAGGGGGTTGGGGGTGAGGTAAACGGCCGGCGCCCGCGAAAACGGCTACATCGTCCCGAACTCTGCTCTAGCGGAACAACTCGGCCACGTCGATCACCGCGACCGTTTGCCCGTCCAGAACGACGGGGACGTGAGCGCCGACGGGGTGGATGAGCCGGGACTGGTAGCCGGCGGGCGTGGGCTGGGTGAAGACTTCGACTTGGCGGTCGGGGATGTTCACCACCCAGTATTCGGGAATGCCGTCCGCCGCATAAATTCTGGCCATGAGCGTCACGTCGGCCCGCAGGGTCGAATCGGCCACTTCGATGACAAGCGCCGTTTCTTTCCGCATGTCACGCGAGCATGCCAGGGATTGCTGCTGACGTCCGTGGAAGTGACCTGCCGGGCCATGGCGAAAACCAGCACGCCGAAAAGGCCGGAAAACGACCGTTCACGTTCTGGCGGGTGATTATCCGCTCAAAGAAGGCGATCCCGATGACTGCACCGAAAACATGACCATCCGCTTTGACGAGGAACTTCCGGTTTGGAACTGCCGTGCCATTCCTCGCAAATGGGGAAGTTAATAAAGTGTTGATCCTTAAAAGACGCTCACCCCCTCAGCCTGTGCGGGGGAACTGAAACGAAGGTAGCTGTACGCGATGCCCGTGGACGGCGGTTTTACGGCGGTCATGACTCTAACTCCCTGAATGCTGTGACATTCGCTAGAAAGTTAGGACATAGCGTTAGGCCATTTTATTCAATGTGAACTGCACCACGTTCAGGTGGACGCTGCGGAAGTAGGCCGCGCACCCGGTCAGATACTGCATGTAGGTGTCGTACACTTCTTCGGACGTGAGCCGGACGGCCTCGTCTTTCGCCGCTTCCAACTTGGCGGCCCACGCATCCAAGGTGTAGGCGTAGTTCAGGCCCAGCGGGTGGACCCGCGTCACTTTGAAGCCGCCGGCCTCGGCGTAGCGCTGGATTACTTCCATTGACCGCAGTTGCCCGCCGGGGAAGATCTTCTTCAGGATGAACTTCACGAACTGCACGTCTTCCCACGTGGTGGGCAGGCCGCGCTTCACCAAGTCGGCTTCGGTGTAGCGCACGATGGAGTGCAGCATCATCCGCCCGTCGGCCGGCAGCAAGTTGTAACACTTCTCGAAAAAGGCCGGGTAGCGCTCCTCGCGGAAGTGCTCGAAGGCCCCGATGCTGACGATGCGGTCCACGGGCTCTTCGAACTCTTCCCACCCTTGCAGGCGAATCTCGCACGTGTCCCCGAGGTGGGCCGTCCGCTGGGCGGCCAGCGCTTGCTGTTCCTTGCTCAGCGTCAAGCCGATGGCCCGCACGCCGTAATGCTCGACGGCCCGCTTGACGGTCGCCCCCCAGCCGCAGCCGATGTCCAGCAGGCGCTGGCCGGGCTTGAGGTCACACTTGCCGAGGGACAGCTCCACCTTGGCCCGCTGGGCCGCTTCGAGCGACAGGCCCGGCGGCTCGAAGTAGGCGCAACTGTACGTCATCGACGGGTCGAGGAAGAGGGCGAAGAACGCGTTCGACAGGTCGTAGTGGGCTTGGACTTGCTTGTAAAACGGCTTGAGTTGGCTCATCGCGTGTCCTTGCGGCGGTGAAAGTTGGCCCGGCTTAATGTAACCGGGGAATTGGGTTTTGGCGAGCGTGGAACCGCTCAAAACACCTGTCGCAACACCGCGTACACCGCCGCCGCCAACACGGCCGACACGGGAATCGTCAGCACCCACGCGATCAGCATGTTCTGGGCGACGCCCCAGCGCACGGCGGACACGCGGCGGGCGGCGCCGACGCCCATGATGCTCGACGAGATGACGTGCGTCGTGCTGACCGGGGCCTTCATTTCCGTGGCCGCGAGGATCACGAAGGCGGCCGCCGTCTCGGCCGCGAACCCGTTGATCGGCCGCAGCTTGATGATCTTGTGCCCCATCGTCTTCATGATGCGCCCGCCGCCGGCCGCCGTGCCGAGGGCCATCGCCGTCGCGCAGCAGACGATCACCCATGTCGGGACGTGTAAGTCGGTCGGGGCCTCCCCCTTGGACGCGGCGTAGGAAGCCAAGGCCATCGTGATGATGCCCATTGCCTTCTGGGCGTCGTTGGACCCGTGGGCGACGGCCATGAACCCGGCCGACCCGAGTTGCAGCGCGCGGAAGCCGCGGTTGACCGTGCGGGCCGCCAACGGCAGCACCAGCCACGTGAGCAGGACCATTAACACCAGCCCGCCGAGCAGGCCCGCCAGCGGGGACAGCACCAGCGCCTTCAACGTCAGCGCCACGCCCTTGGAACTGAGCAGGCCCCACAGCACGTCGGCGGCCGGGCCGCCGCCGAACACGCGGTGACACCACACGGCCCCGACCAGCCCGCCGACCAAGGCGTGGGACGAGCTGGACGGGATGCCGTAGTACCACGTCAGCAGGTTCCACGTAATGGCGCCCAAGAGGGCGGAGATCACGACGAGTTGCGTGATGGTTGCGGGGTCGGCGATGTCCCCGCCGATGGTCTTGGCGACGCCGACGCCGAGGAACGCCCCGATGAAGTTGCACACGGCCGCCAGCATCACGGCCGTCCGCGCCGGCAGGACGTTCGTGGAGACCACGGTGGCGACCGCGTTGGCGGTGTCGTGGAACCCGTTCACGTAGTCGAAGGCCAGGGCCATGACGACCACGAGGACGAGGATGGCCAGTTCACTACCCATTCTTCACCATCACGGAGCGGATCACGTCCATCGCGTCCTCGCACTCGTCCGCGGCGGCTTCCAGGGCGAACAGCATGTCTTTCTCGCGGACCAAGTCCGTGGACGGCAGCCCGCCGGTGAACAGGGCGGCCACCGCCGCGCGGTACACGCCGTCGGCTTCGGCTTCGAGCGTGTGGACGGCCAAGGTCCGGCCGTTGACGGCTTCCGGGGCGCCGAACTGCCGCAGCAGCGGGACGGCCCCGGCCAGTTCGCGGGCCGCGGCCGCCGTAATGCGGACCAGTTCCCGCATCGGGTCGGTGAGGTGTTCAAACTGGTACAGGGCGGCGAACGTGGCGGCGTGTTCCATGCCGTCCACCACGTCGTCGAGAGCCTTGGCCAAGTGGGCCAAGTCTTCGCGGTCGATGGGGGTCACGAACGTGCGGTCGAGTTCCCGGTGCAGCCCGCGCTCCAGTTCGTCGGCCTTCTTCTCCACGTCCTTGAGCCGGACGGCGATCACCTCCAGTTGCGAATGGCCGTCGGCTTTTCGGAGTTCGTCCAGTATGCCGGCCCCGGCGACGATTTGCTCGCCGATCCCTTCGAGAAGCGTGAAGAATTGCCCCTGCCGGGGGAGGATCAGCCGGACGAGCCGGTCGAGGAGCATAAGCGGGTGTTCCGGTGAGAGCCGACGAACTACCGACGACTTTAGGGAACGGCCCCCGCCGGGCAAGACGGGGAATGACCAATGACCAATGACCGATGACCAATCCGGAGATTGGTCATCGGTCGCCGTCGTTTACTGCGGCAGCGGGGGGACGCCGGCCGGGCGGGCGGCCGGGAAGGCGCTGCTCGCCAAGCCCGGCCCCTGCGTCTGAAATTGCGTCTGCGTCTGCGTCTGCGTCTGCACTTGCACCGGGTAGCTGACCGGCTGGGGCGGGCAGTACGGGGCCGGCGGGCAGTACGGGGCCGGCGGGCAGTAGGCGACCGGCTGGGGCGGGCAGTAGCTGACCGGGTAGTAGCAACAGGCCGGCTCACTCCAGTAGTAGTAGCAGCACGTCGAGGGGCACCAGTTGCAGACACACCCGTACTTCGCGGAGTAGCAGGAGTATGTCCAGTGGCTGTGCGACTTGCCGGGGTAGCAGAACCCGCCGCTGAACGACTTCCCGTGCGTCATGTGGTACGAGTTCTGCGACTTGCTGAACGACCCGTTCTGGCTGTTGCCCATGCTGTTCCCGTTCCCGTTCCCGTTGCCCGAGTGCTTCACACCGGGCGTCTGCGTGAAGGTCTGGCCCACCGGCTTGGAGGCCATGCCCCCGCCGGTTTGCGACTTCACCTGGCCGGCGGGCGGGCCTTGGTTCGGGGTCGGCTTGCCGCCCCCGTTGCCCCCTTGGCCGCCGGGGTTTTTGGCTTCGGCGGCCCCCGCCATGAGGAAGGAGGAAGAAATCACCGCGACGCTGAAGAAGAACTTTTTCATGACTCTGTCTCCCAAGATGGTTGTTCGGGCCGGGCTAATTTGCCCGGCCACACCTTGCGGAGCGAGAACGCGAGAGAAGTGTTACAGGCCAATACCAGAAATTGTCGAATGTCAGGGAAGTTCGCCGGGGCCGAGCAGTTCCTGAAGCTTTTGAACGAGCCGGGTGAGCAACACGCGGGTGGCCACGTCCGACTTGCCGAGCCGCTTGGCGACTTCCTTGGTCGGCAGCCCTTCCACATACCGCAGCCGCAGGGCTTCGCGCTGGTCTTCGGGAAAAGAGGCGACCACGTCGTGCATCCGCCGTTGCCGTTCGTTCCGCACGACGGCCTGGGTCGGCGTCGTCAGGCTCGCGGCCAAGAGGGCGACGAGGTCTTGGCTCGCCTCGCCGACGGGGACGTTCCCCGCGATCTCCCGCCCGGACGCCCGCTTGCCGGCCGCGAAGTGGCGGTGCCCGTCCACGAGGCATTCTTCCGCGAGGTGGCAGAGCCAGCCGAACGGGTCGCGGGTTCCGAAGTCGGCGGCCGGCAACTCCCGCAGGGCGCGGACCGTCGTGTCTTGCAGAATGTCCTGCGGCTCCATCTTGCCGCGCAGGGCGGCTCCGAGTCGCCGTTCGACGAACGCCGTGAGCGCCGGGCGCCGGCGTTCGATGAACTCGGCCAACGCGCCGGCGTCATGGTTTCGCACACGGTCGGCGAGTGGGTCGGCATCGTCGCTCATGGGGATATGATACCCACCTCTGGGGAGACTCGATTGACCGAAGCGCGAGCGAGGGAGGCGAGCCGGGAGCGTTAGCGACCGGAGGGCGGAGC
>JAYUGD010000435.1:0-13855 GCA_043767785.1 Zavarzinella sp.
CGAGAGCTGAGCGGTTGCGAGTCCCGTCTCAGACCAACTCTCGTGCCCTCATCTCATTTTTTGGCTTGATAATCAACTTTAATTCTCAAAGCAAAAACACGCTCAAATCTTCATTTTTCAATATTATCACCAAATTTTAATTCGCACTCAGATGTTCCGTAGCACCGGGTTTTGCCCCTTGGGATAGCGTACTCGTTGATCTGCGCAGGCACTGTTAATGAAAGGGCGTGGGCAGTTCAAAGCAAAGCTCAGGTCATCCAAAAAGGCATGTAGGAACGGACAATATGGAGCGTTCTGAACGACCTGCTCCCATGCGAGCAATTCCAAGGCAGCCACCCCATTTTTCGTTTCACTGTACTTGAGCTTTTTGTTGGACAAACTGGGGTCACACAGGTACTTCAAGAAGGATTTTGGATGGAGTGCACGCATGGGCATGTCCGTCAATCGGTCGTTTTGAGGGAGCGTGAGGAACGTGGCATCCGACGTTTGAAAATGCTCCACGTCAGGAGCCAAGGCCGATGGAGGCGGAGGAATGGCTCCCGCGCGTCGCAGGGCGTCGGGTTCGCCAAAAAAGTACGCCTCTGTCATCGGACTAAAAAGGTGAAATGAACACTTCTCGCGAACAATGACTTGCTTTGGGATGTCACCGGGCCAAGTTTGCTTAAGGTATGCGGCAACCGCAGATCGAAACAGTTTAATGACCAAGTCCGGTTGGTGCATGTTGCATAATTCTAAATCTTCAACCACATAGGCGAAATCAATGTGTTCGCCCTTTCGGCCGGGGAAGACGGCGTTGGCCACTTCTTTGGCCAATTCCTCAAGCGTGTCGGGAAACGGGTGCGATTCTTCCTTGCAGAATCCCGAGACGTCCAGAGATGTGAAGCCGTCCAAATTTTTCTCGCGTGGCCGGACGACGAAATCATGGTCGGGAAAGAGTCTGGCCAAGGCAGGACCGAGAGCGAGATGCTCCAGTTTCCCCGTGGGTATTAAGGCAACGACGGCCATGTTCACGTCGCCCCGTTCGCAGACTGTTTCTTCCCGCCCCGGCCAGCCGTCTGCCCCGCGAATTCCCCATGTTGGTACAGTTTTCCCAACGAGAATCGGGCAAGCCAATCGGAGTCGAACAATTCTGTCAGGGGAACGGGACCGTTGTCCAACGCCCGTTCCATGACGAACACGGAACTCGGGCAGTCCTTGAATTCGTCGAGCAGCACAGGCGAATGCGAGGCGAGGCAGACCGTGAGGTCATACTCGTCGGCCCACTCGCGGAACGAATTCGTCAGGGACCGAATGGCGAAGGGATGCAAGTCATTCCCGAAGTCGTCGAGGGCCACGAACGCCCCGGCGGCGGTTCCCGCCACGGCCGACAGGTGGAGCAAGGCCGTCAGCCAGCCACTCGGCGCCAAACTGAGGGGGCACGTCTCATTTCCGGTCGGCTCAATCAGGTCAGCGGTGATCGTCATACCCGCCACATGAAAATCGAAATCATAAAACAAGTCGGGAAATGCGTGTCGCAACGCCGAAACGACGAACTCGTATTGAGGCTTGAAGTCTCTTCGGTCCCGCCAGTTCCGCAAGACCGCGAACACGTTCTGTCCGTTGGGATGCAAGAACAAGTCACCACTCTGTCGGGAACCGTTGTTCCGCAGGCCCCAAAGATGGTAATTTCGATAAATCCGATTGCTGACGAGAGCGGCCGCCAAAGGCCGTAATTCATCCGCACGTTCGGCGTCAGCGGCGACCCGCAATCCGAGACGCTCCTCACGGTCGTCCAATTGGCGCCGCTCGCCCTTATAAAAAAAGTGCTGCGCGAGAGCAGGGCGTGACAGCACTTCCTCCGACCCATGCGTCAATTTCTCCCCGAGTTGGTCAGCCAGCGTCGGCCCGTGCGCGGTCAATTGCAACTCCCACCGCAACCCCGCCGCACTGAATGCCACAAGGATTGGCTCATCTTCGGCCGCCCCCCAACTTCGCAGCCCGTACACCCCGCCGATGTTTTCGATCGCGCTCGAAGCGCTTCTCAGGTAAGCGTTGCGGAAAAACTCAAAGAGCGTTAGCAACGTCGTTTTTCCGGCGCCGTTCGGCCCGACCAGAACGCACACCCCGGACGGCGTCCAATGCGTATTCCGCAGCGCCCGGTAGTTCCGCGTTTCAATTGTAATACTCATGTGACGCGGGCCTCGTGCAGAACTGCCATGTGACTCGCTTCAAGTCGCCGGAGGATAATAGCCGCATTTTAGCGATGCTCTGCCGCCCCGGCGAATACGGACGCCGGATCGAACGGCAGGCTTGCTGGCTGGCATTACGAATGGCGTGTCGGCGTCGCGCCATTCGTAATGCCTGTCCAATGAACTGTTACTTCACCCACAGCCGTCTGTCCAGACTGCGGTAGCCAATCGACTCCCCGACGTGTTCGGGAAGAATCTTGTCACTGCCCGCCAAGTCCGCGATGGTGCGGGCCACGCGCAGGATGCGGTCGTGGGCGCGGGCCGACAGGCCCAACTCTTCCATCGCCGTCTTTAACAACTCCTTGCCGTCGGCGTCCAGCGGGCAGAACTGCCGCGTCTGCTTCGACCCCATCCGACTGTTGACCAACGAATGGCTCTTGAACCGGACGGCCTGCGCCTCGCGCGCCTTGTTCACACTCTCGCGCATCACTTTGCTGGACGTGCCGTCCGCGTTGGCCGACAACTCGTTGAACGGGACGGCCGGCACCTCGATGTGCAAGTCGATCCGGTCCAGCATCGGCCCGCTGATGCGGCCCATGTACTTTTCCACGGCCTGCGGGGCGCACTTGCAGACGTGCTTGGCGTCCCCCATGTAGCCGCACGGGCACGGGTTCATGGCCGCGATCAGCACGAACCGGGCCGGGAACGTGACGGTGTGCAACGCCCGCGAGATGGTGACGGCCCCCTCCTCCAGCGGTTGTCGCATCACTTCCAAGGCCCGGCGGTTAAACTCGGGAAGTTCGTCCAGAAACAAAATCCCGTGGTTCGCCAGCGAGATTTCGCCCGGCTGCGGGACGCTCCCCCCGCCCACCATCCCGGCATCGCTGATGGTGTGATGGGGTGAGCGAAATGGCCTGGTGGCCAGCAGCGACTCGCCCGGCTTGAGGTAGCCGAGCGAGCTGTAAATGCGCGTCGTCTCCAGCGACTCCTCGGTCGTCAGCGGCGGCAGGATGGTGGCCATGCGCCGGGCGAGCATGGTTTTGCCGCTGCCGGGGGAGCCGATCATGATGACGTTGTGGCTGCCGGCCGCCGCGACGATGAGCGCCCGCTTGGCGTACTCCTGCCCGCGCACGTCCGCGAAGTCCACGTCGTAGGTGTTCAGTTGCGACGCCAGTTCGTCCGTGGACACGCGCTCCGGCTCGCGGACGAGCTGCCCGGACAGGACGCCGACGGCCTCCCCCAAGGTCTCGACGCCGTACACTTCCAACTCGGCGACGACCGCCGCCTCGCGCACATTGGCCCGCGGCAACAGCAGCTTCTTCAACCCTTGGTCGCGGGCCGCCATCGCCACGGACAACGCCCCCTTGATGGGCCGCACGCCGCCGTCCAGCGCCAATTCCCCGACGACGGCCCACTCTTCCAGCTTCGTCATCCGCAATTGCCCGGTGCCGATCAACATGCCGATGGCGATGGGCAAGTCGAACGCCCCGGCGTCCTTGCGCAAGTCCGCCGGGGCCAAGTTGATGACCGTCCGGCCGGTCGGCAAGGCGAAGCGCAAGTTGACCATCGCCCGCTCGATGCGGTGGACGCTTTCGCGGACGGCCAGTTCCGGCAGGCCGACGAGGATGGTCTTGTAAATCCCCGGGGCGGCGTCCACCTCCACCTCGACCGGCAGCGCGTCGATGCCGAGGAGCGTAAACGCACGGAGTTGGGCGAGCATGGCGAAAACCGGGGCGAATGGGTGGCGCGACGACGAGGCCGATTATGGCCGGCCGGGGCGGGCGATACAAGGGGGTAGGGGGAGAATTTGCGACAGGCTCACGTTCTGAATGCGTTCCGCACGCCACTCATTTCGGCGATCTTGGCGTTACTCATCGTCCGTGGACTCATCGTCCAAGGCACTCGTATCATCGCCGGAATGAGTCAAACGTCAGATGTCCTTGGACGCTTCGGCGGGCGGGTGCGCGAAGAGCGCATCGCCTTGGGGTTGTCGCAAGAAGCGTTTGCCGTGAAGTGCGGCCTCGACCGCACATACGTCAGCGGCATTGAATGCGGCAAGCGGAACGTCGGGCTGCGGAACGTCGAGGCCATCGCCAAGGCCTTGGGAATCTCAATCAAACAACTGATGGACGCCGTGTAATGGCCCGAAAAAAGGCGGCGCCCTTCCTCTCGACCGTCATGGACCCGCACGCCGTCATCACGGCGATTGACAGCGGCCTCCGGTTCCCGGAAGTCGTCGCGCCCCTGCGCGAGAAATACGAGGCGGCGATCCGCCAGTTCGCTGAACTGGCCGTTATATCGGCCAGCAGCGCGGACCTGCTGGGCCGAATTCGCACGCCGTTGATTCGGGCTGAGCGCCGAATGGACCTGCTCAAAATTTTTCGGCGCTGCGTGTCCGGCGTTTGTGACACGGAGGCGACCAAGAAAATCCAGAGCATCCCTACGGAACGATTTGTTGCAAATTACGGGAGTGGTTTCAAACCGATTTCGACCGTGCAAGAACAGTTCGCGGACTTGAGCGACTTGTTCATCTCCGTCTTGGCCGTGTCGGTGGGCGAGTATGACAACCGCGGCCTGCAAGGCTATGTGCTCACCGGACAATTCTTCGACTGGTTCGAGGCGGAGTTCAACGGCCGCCTGTCCATCGACGGCCCGCGCGGGGCAGGGCCGGACGTGGAGTTAGGCGCGGTGATCCCCGGCTTCATCGGGTCTTGCCCCTGCGACTTTGTCATCCGAGACGCCGTGAATCGCAGAGTGTTGGCCGTCGGGTTCGCTCGGTATGACGCGACGCGCGGCGGGGCTCAGTCAAATGACCGAACTGGGGGAAATGCCGGTAAGATTTACATGATCAGGGATTTTTGCCGCCCCCGCGGCCTAAAACTGCGCGTTTTCTTTTTGGCTGACGGCCCCGGATTGAGCCACGGCGATACGTGGCGAAGGGCCGTCGAATTGGATGATTCCTGGGACGGCAACGTCCGGGTAACAACACTCAAGACGGCCGCGGCCCGGATTACGTCAGACTGGCTCCGGGGTTCCCCGCCGCCCTAATCCGACGCGGTTGCCGCACTCACGGGGAACAGGGCGGCCCACCCGTCAATCGTGGCCGCCGACAGGCCGTCCGCCCCCGCCGCCGTGTACAAGTCAACACTCGTCCGCAACATGCTGGGGTGGTCGAACAAGGACACCCCTTTGTCCTTCTTGCCCCGCACGAAATCGCCCATCGGCTCGGACCCGGTCGCCAAACGCCGGACGGTGGCGGCAATTGCCTCGGCCCCAGAATCGACGCCGATCCACCGCCGGCCGTGTTCTTCGGCGGCGACCAGCGTCGTCCCCGACCCTGCGAAACAGTCCAAAACCAGGTCCCCCGGGTTGGAGGAGGCGAGGACGATTCGGCGCAGCAGTTCCAACGGCTTTTCCGTCGGGTAGCCCGTCACTTCGATCATCTGGTTGTGGGCGTCCCGGCAGTCGAGCCAAATGTCTTGGACCGGAACCCCTTGGCTCTGATCGAAGTACAACTTGCGCCGTGGATTCCCCGTGGGGGACCAGTAAATTTCCCCCTTGGCGTCCAACGCGTCGAGCGCCCGCGGCGGGAATTGCCAATGCTTCCCCGGCGGCGGCACTTTGCCGCGCCACGGCTTGCCCGTTTCCCCGTTCCGCACGCCCGGGGCATGCACCGGCACTTTCTTGTACCGGCGGCCCGTCCCGGCCTCAATGTACGGGTATTCCCTGGCCGCCCACTCCTCCGTCCACGCCTCCAACGGCCGGTTCCAAACGTAATCCTCCCCCCGCGTGTAAAAGAGAATGAAGTCCGAAATGTTGCCGTACTGCTTCTTCGTAAAGTTCTTCCGGTTGGACTTCTTCCGGGTGATCCAGTTCCGGTAGTTCGTCGGGCCGAACACCTCGTCCATGACGACCTTGGCGGCGAACGCCATCGCCTCGTCCAAGTGCAGATAGATGGAGCCGCCCGGGGCCAACAGCTCGCGGAGGATCAGCAGGCGCTGGCGCAAGAACTCCAAGTAATTCGCCCCGAACGCCACGTCCTCGTACGCCCGCTCGCCGTTGCGGGCCTCGAAGACGCCGCCCGTCGCGTACGGCGGGTCGATGTAGACGAGTCGCACGTTTCCGCGGACGGCCGGGTCGTCCAGCAGGGCCCTCAATACCGCCAAATTCTCCCCAAAGATCAGTCGGTTCCGCCAGCCGCCCTCCGCGCTTTTTGTCACCGAAAGCCGCTTGTCGAGCGCGGCCCGAGGGCCGCCCAACACGTCCGCTTCCGGGAGCTTGCCCGCATAGGAGAGTTCGTAGTCCAGTGGCCGTGGCTTCGACCCTTCCGACAATCGGCTGGCCCGCCGGGCGGTCTTTGCTGCCTTCATGGTCATCCTTTTAACATCCACGCACCCACTCCGCTCAATGCTGACTATAAGTAACAAGAAAGTCTGAGTCAACCAAGCCAAGCATTGTTGAGGTCGGCGTTGGTTGATTACTTTACCCGTTCAAGGCCGCCGGCGGTATTCCAGTTGCTTGAGGGAAGGCATTAACCACTTAATGGAGCCTTTCCATGATTCCTTCCGCACGCGGCCGGCACGTCGCCGAGATGGCCGCGGGGTGAACCGTTCCGGCGGGGCGGCGACGGATACAATGCCGACACCGACCTCTCGCCCCCGGCGGCCGATGTCAACCCGCGACGCGGATTCGATCTCCAGCAGCCTGCTCACGCGGGTCCGGGGGAGCGACGCCGTCGCGTGGCGGCGGCTCGTTGACTTGTACAGCCCGCTGATTTACCACTGGGCCAGGCGCGCCGGGCTGGACGAGGCCGACGCGGCCGACGTGGTGCAAGACGTGTTCGCGGCCGTCCACGGGCGGGTCGGGGCGTTCGACCGGGACCGCGAGGGCGGCACCTTCCGCGGTTGGCTGCGGACGATCACGCGGCACAAGGTAAGCGACTGCCTGCGAAAACACCAGCGCCACCCCACGGCCGAAGGCGGAACGGACGCCCTCGACCGCTTGAACCAAGCGGCCGTCCCGGAAGACGACGACGCGGCGGCCGACGACGCCGGCGTCACCCGGCGCGGGCTGGACTTGATCCGCGCGGAGTTCACGGAGAAGACGTGGGCCGCCTTCCACGGCACCGCCCTGGACGGCCGGCCCGCGGCCGAGGTCGCCCGCGAGTTGGGCATGAGTCTCGGGGCCGTGTACATCGCCCGCACCCGCGTGTTCAAACGGCTGCGGGAGGAGTTGCAGGGACTTTTGTGAAAGGTCGCCGCGATCAGGTGAGTGGGGACGCCGTTTCCCCCTTCACAACTCGATCAAGGTGACCGTCATGGCCCGCAAGCGTAAAAGTCCCCCCCGTCTGTCCTTGGAAGCCCTCGAAACCAAGGCCGTCCCGGCCCAAATGGTCAGCGCCATGAAAATGGTGTACCAGGACATTGACGGCGACGACGTGACGGTTTCCTTCACCAAGCCCGTCCTGACCGCCGCGAATGTGAACACCGTCTTCACGTTCAACACCGGGACGGTGGACGGCACCGTCAACACGCCGCAAAAACTGTTCAAAATCGACCTCACGTCCGTCGCCGCCGCCGCCCAGAACACCGGGATCACCGTCGGCGCGAAACCCTTCCAAGGGAATGGAGACAGCTTCACCACCGTCGGCGAGATCAACGCCGCCGGGATCGACCTGGCCTTGGTGAACATTGACGGCGACTTGGGCCGGTTGTCCGCCGGCGACGCGACCACGTCCACGCAGGCCGCCGGGGCGATCACCGTGCAATCGCTGGGGCGGTTCGGGTTGTCCTCCGGGGCGCCGGACGTGGTGTCGTCCGTTAACGGGAAAGTCAAAAGCCTGACCGTCAAGTCGGACGTGTTCAAGGCCACGTTTAACGTCGGCGGCGGGGCGGACGGCCAACTCGGCGCGCTGACCATCAAAGGCTCGCTGATCGGCGGGCAGGCCGCCAACTCGGGGCGCATCGCCTCGTCCGGGGCGATGGGGGCGGTGAACATCGACGGCGACATTGCCGGCGGGGACGGGATTTTCTCCGGAAGCGTCGCCGGCGGCTCGATCAAAAGCGTCTCCGTCGGCGGGTCGATGCGGGCCGAGGGCCAAGAAAGCGCCCAAATCTTCTCCTTCTCCACGCTCGGCCCGGTGATCGTCGGCGGGGATTTGATCGGCAAGGTCAACGGCTCCGGGGTGATCGAGGCCGACGGCAACATGACCGGCGTGTTCGTGAGCGGCTCGGTCATCGGCCGGGACGGCGAGTCGGGCGTGATTCGGTCGCTGAACGGGTCGCTCGGCAACGTCACCGTCGGGGTGGACCTCGTCGGCGGGCCGGAAGCCCTGAGCGGCATGATCTACGGCAAGACTTCCCTCAAGGACGTGTTCGTCGGCGGCGACGTGGTCGGCGGGGCCGGGGCCGACAGCGGCCACGTCGGGACGGACGGCCCGGCCGGCAAGTGGACCGTCGGCGGGGCGCTCCGCGGCGGGGCCGGGGAATTCAGCGGGTCACTGCAGGCCGGCGGGGCCGTTGCCGGGCCGGTGCTGGTCGTCGAAGACGTGGTCGGCGACGCCGGGGCAAGCTCGGGGCTAATCATCGGCGGCAAACTCGGCAAGGTCACCATCAGCGGGTCGATGTTCGGCGGCACGGGGGGGAACAGCGGCCAAGTGTTCAGCTTCTCCTCCATCGACGGGGCGTACCTGAACGGCGACTTGGTCGGCAACGTGGACGACACCGGCTTGATCGAGGCCCAAGGGGACATCGGGACGGTCAGCATCACGGGGTCCATTTACGGCGGGAAGACACAGGTCGGCGGAACCGGGTCGGGCGTGGTCCGGTCGCTCGGCGGCAGCCTTGGCCCGGTGCTCGTCCTGAACAGCCTTGTCGGCGGGGCCGGGGACAACGCCGGGATCATCCGGGCCGACGCGGGGTCCATCGCCTCGCTGACCGTCGGCGGGTCGGTGCTCGGCGGGGCCGGCGCCCGCAGCGGCAACGTCAGCTCCGGCGAAATCAAGGCCGTGACCATCACCGGCGATTTGAAGGGGTACACCGGCATCGACACCGGGGAAATTATCGGCGGCAAGATCGGCGACGTGGCCATCGGCGGGTCGGTCATTGGGGGCGCGGGGGGCAACAGCGGCCAAGTGTTCAGCGGCAGCACGACGGGCAAAGTCACCGTCGGCGGGGACATCGTCGGCACGGGCATCGACACCGGACTGGTCGAGGCCCAAGGGAACATCAAGTCGGTCACCGTCGGCGGGTCGGTCCGCGGCGGGGCGGACGAGTCGGGCGTCATCCGCTCGCTGGCCGGCAACCTCGGGCCGGTGACGATCGGCGGCGGCCTGATCGGCGGGCCGGGGGCCTTGTCCGGGTTGGTGAAGGCGAACACCGGCTCCATCGGCGTCGTGCGGATCACCGGGTCGATCATCGGCGGGGCCGGGCAGAACAGCGGCCTGTTGAACGCCAAGGGCATCGCCTCGCTCAACCTGGGCGGCGACATCACCGGCGGGACCGGCTCCGGCAGCGCCCGGGTGGACAGCGGCGCGCTCATTCCCACGGTGAACATCCGCGGGTCGATCCGCGGCAACGCCGAATTCAGCGGCCAGCTGTACGGGGACAGCCTCGGCAACGTGAGCATCGGCGGCGACGTGGTCGGCGGCGCCGGGGCCGGGCAAGGCTTCTCCGGGTACGTCGGGGCCAACTTCAACATCGGCAACTTGGAGATCAAGGGGTCGATTCGCGGCGGGGCCAACGGGCAGAAGACCGGGTTCGTCGAGGCGTACCAAGGCTCGATGGGCAACCTGACCGTGCGGCGCGATTTGGTCGGCGGGGCCGCCTCCGCGTCGGGCAGCGTCTACGTCGGCACCACGCTCGGGACGAGCTTCATCGGCGGGTCGCTGACCGGCGGCACGGGCGGCGGGTCGGGCCTGCTCTCCGCCGGGGGGAACGCGGGGCCGTCCATGATTCGCGGGTCGCTCGTCGGGGGGAGCGGCGGCGGCGGCGGCGGCATCTCGATTGGCGGGAATTTGAGCCGCATCCAGATCGACGGCAACATTCGCGGCGGCGCGGGCTACGGCGAGGGGAGCCTGAATGTCGGCGGCAAGGCCGGGGACATCGTCGTCGCCGGGTCGATCACGGGGGGGGGCGGCGGCAGCAGCGGGCTTGTCACCGTCAACGGCGACGTGAAGAGCTTCACGTCGCGGGGCGGCATTCGCGGCGGCACGGGCGGTTTCGCCGGCGGCCTCGATTTCCACGCGAACGCCGGCCCGATCACCGTCGGCGGCTCGGTGGTCGGCGGCCGGTCCTCAACCAGCGGTTTCGTGGCCGTCACGGGCGACGCCGGCGCGGTCACCGTCAACGGGGACATCGCCGGGACGGACCTGAGCGGCGCGGACGACTTCGACGCCACGGGGTACGTGTACGCCGGCCGCATGGCGAGTTTGACCGTCAACGGGTCGCTGCTGGCCGGGGAGAATACCACGGCGAACCAGGCCCTCCGGACGGGCTTCATCGAAGCGGCGAATGACATCGGCACGCTGACGATTTCCGGCAACGTCGTCGGCCGCAACGACAAGCCGGCGCGCATCACCGCCCGCGGCAGCGCCGCCCCGACGGCCAATTCCGACCTCGCCATCGGGCGGGTGATGATCGGCGGCCGGGTGGACAACGCGGTCATCGCCGTCGGCGCCGGCACGAACGGGGACGCCCAGATCGGCCCGGTGACGATCGGCGGGGACTTCGTCGCCAGTTCGATCGCGGCCGGCATCGGCGCCGGGCCGGACGGGTACTTCGGCTCGGCCGACGACGTGAAGTTCAACACCAAGGACGTGGCCGGGCTGTCCTCCAAGATTGGCAACGTGACCATCGGCGGGCAAGCGAAGGGGACCGTCGTCAACGTCAGCGCGACCGACAGCTACGGGATCACGGCCGAACACATCCTTGGCTTCAAGGTCGGCGGCGCGGCCCATGCGATGCAGGCCGGGCCGGTGAACGACGCCTTCAACTTCGGCTACACGACCGATTTTATGGTGCGGGAAGGGCTGTGACGGCGTGAATGGCTATGTCTATGGGGAAGCGGCTTGACAACGGGGGGAGGGGCGGGCCATGCATATGATCGTGTGTCCCGACCCCGACGAGTTGAGCCGCTTCGTCGTCGGCGGGCTGGACGACGCGGCCATCGAGCGGCTCGGCGAACACCTCGGCACGTGCGAAGCGTGCCGGCGCAAGGCCGACGCGGCGTTCGCCCAGAGTGACTTGGCCAACGCCTTGGGCGACACGCCCGACACCGCTCACACCAAGGAAGACGGCTTGCGGCGGGCGCAGGCCGCCCTCGCCCGCGGCGTCGTCGGCCGTTCGGCCGACGACACCGTCACCAAGGCCGGCCCGGAGGAGGACGACGCCTCGGCCGCCCCGCCGGAGTTCATCGGCCCGTACCGGGTCGTCGGCACGCTCGGCCGCGGCGGCATGGGCGTGGTGTACTTGGCGGAGGACCCGCAGCTCCGGCGCCAAGTCGCCGTCAAGGTGATGAAGACGCGGTTCGCCGCCAACGCCGGCGCCCGCCGGCGGTTCCTCCAGGAAGCCCGGTCGGCCGCGATGCTGTCGCACGACCACGTCGTCCCCATCTATCAGGTCGGCGAAGAGCGCGGCGTGCCGTACATCGCCATGCCGCTGCTCCGCGGCGAAAGCCTCCACGACCTGTTGAAGAAATCCGGCCCGCTCCCCGCCGAGCAAATCATCGCCCTCGGCGGCCAACTCGCGGCCGGGCTGGCGGCGGCCCACGGCGCCGGGCTGATTCACCGCGACATCAAGCCGGCCAACATCTGGGTCGAGCCGGTGAACGGCGGCCGTGTCAAGATACTGGACTTCGGCCTCGCCCGCAGCGTCGGGGACGACGCCGGGCTGACGGAGAGCGGCGTGATCCTCGGCACGCCGGAGTACATGGCCCCCGAGCAGGCCCAAGACACGCCGGTCGATCACCGCTGCGACCTCTTCAGCCTGGGGTGCGTGCTGTACAAGATGGCGACCGGGGCCGTGCCGTTCCCCGGCCGGGACACCATGGGCATCCTCATGGCGCTGGCCAGCAAAGACCCCGCCCCGCCGCACGCGCTGAACCCGCTCATTCCGGCGGGGCTGTCCGCCCTCATCCTGAACCTGTTGGAGAAAGACCCGGCCCGCCGCCCGGCGACCGCCGACGCCGTGATTCAGGCGCTGGCCGCCCTCCCGGCTGCCGCCACCGTGGAATTGAAGTCGCCGAGCGCGGAGACCGAGCCGGCCGCCCCGGCTGTCCACCCCGTCCCGACCGCCCGCCGCCGCTGGGCGCCGGCGCTGCTGGCGGTCGCGCTGCTCGCGCTGGTCTCCGCGGGGGCGTACCAGTTGGTGTTCACGTCGAAGGACGGCACGCTGGTCGTGGACGTGGACGGGGCCGCGGACGTGCGGTTCAAGGACGGCCGGGTGGAACTGTACGACGAGGCCGGCGCCTTCCAGTACGCCGTCGAGCCGGGCGCGCGATCCAAGGACGTATCGCCGGGCAAATACGTCGTCAAAGTCGTCGGGGCCGACGGGCTGACGTTGGACACCGACCGGTTCGAGATGCGGAAAGGGGGCAAGGTCACGGTGCGCGTGACGGCCGAGGCGGCGACAGTCGCTCATCGTGAACCGGCGAAGGTCGATTCGCCCCCGAATGACCCGCCCGCCCCGTTCTCCGACGCGGATGTCAAGCGGATCGCCGCCCTCCCCGCCGCCCAACAGGTCGAGGAAGTGCGGAAGGAGTTGAAGCGTCGCAACCCGGACTTTGTTGCGACCCTCGACGCCGCGTTTGAGGGCGGGGCCGTCACCGGGTTGGAATTTGACGCCGAACACGTCGCCGACATCTCGCCCCTCCGGGCGCTGACTCGGTTGCGGGACATCTCCATCTATAACGGGCCGCTCACCGATCTGACGCCCTTAACCGGGATGAAGCTGACCAAGGCGTCGCTGTTCGAATGCCACCAACTGAAGGACTTGACCCCCCTGCGGGGCATGGCCCTGGAAGAACTCGCCCTGTGGAACTGGAGCGGCTCGGACCTCCGGCCGCTGACGGGGATGCCGCTGAGGGTGCTGAGCTGCGGCGGCTGCCGCCAGAAGCTCGACCTCACGCCACTCGCCGGGATGCCGCTGCAATCGCTCTACATGAACGCCACGCAGGTTTCCGACCTCACGCCCCTCAAGGACTTGCCGCTGACAAGACTCCACTGTGGGGAAACGGAGGTGTCGGACTTGTCGCCCCTTCGGGGCCTGAAGCTGATTGAATTGAACCTCGACGGAACAAACGTGTCCGACCTGTCGCCGCTGAATGGAATGCCACTGCAGACGTTGCAAGTCTCCCGCGCGGCGGTCACCGACCTGACCCCCATCCGCGAGATGCCGCTGACGGAGATCCGCTGCGACTTCAAGCCCCTGCGCGACGCCCAACTCTTGCGCGACATCAAGACGTTGAAAAGAATCAACGGCGTGCCGGCCGCCGTGTTCCTGGCCGGCGGCCGGAAGAAAAAAGGGTGACGGCCGCCGGGAGACCATTCCAGACGCCGTCCTCAGCCGCCCCGTTCCTCACCGCCGTCCGGCGGTCGTGTTGGAGTCCCGCTTTTAAGCGGTCTTGGAACTCCCGCCATCGAGGCCCAAGAGGACCGAGTCTTCGAGGGTCCGACCCCTTGGGCGAGAGTC
>JAYUGD010000436.1:0-5241 GCA_043767785.1 Zavarzinella sp.
TTTCGACGGCGACGGCAAGCCGGACCTGTGCATCGTCTCCACGAGCAGCGTGAAGCTGTTCCAGAACCAGGGGGACGCCTTCGGCGAAGTCGCCCTGCCGGGCTACCGCGGCGGCGCCCGCTCCGCGAGCTGGGGCGACGTCAACGGGGACGGCAAGCCGGACCTGCTGCTGGCCACCGCCGCCGGGGCGAAACTGTTCATCAACACCGGCAACGCGACGTTCGTGGACGGGACCGCTTACTTGCCGCGCGACGTGGCCGGGGCGACCGCCGCCGTCTTCCTCGACGCCGACGGCGACGGCAAGCCGGACATCCTGGTCGCCACCGCCTTCAACGGCCTTCGCCTGTACCTGAACAAGCGGCCCGTTGACTTGAAGCAGACCGCGAAAGAACCAACTTTTGACGACGCGACCGCCGCGTGGGGCCTGGCCGACCTGCAACTCGGCCGCGTGGAAAGCCTCGCCGTCGCGGACGTGAACGGCGACGGCAAGCCGGACGTGCTGCTCGGCGCCGGCTCGGGCGTGTTGCTCCTGAACAGCGGGACCGCCTTCACGGCCAAGGCCGACTGGGGCGTCACGCTCGACGGGGCCAAGGCCGCCGTCAACTTCACCGACTATGACGGCGACGGATTCCCGGACCTGTTCGTGGTGCAGGGCGGGACGCTGAAACTCTACCGCAACGACGGTGCCGGCAAGTTCACGGACGTGACCGCCAGCGCGGGCGACCTCGCCAAGCCGGTCGCCGGGGCGACTAGCGCCGCGTGGGGCGACTTCAACAACGACGGCCTGCCGGACGTGGTCGTCGGCGTCCTCCGCGGCTCGAACCGCTACTACCAGAACGCCGGCAACGGCAAGTTCACCGACATGACCGCCGACGTCGGCCTGCTCGGCCGCGTCACCAACGCCCAAGCCGTCGCCTTCGCCGACCTGAACAACGACGGCAAGCTCGACCTGATCCTCGCCAACGAGGGCCAGGACTCTTTGGTCCTGCTCGGCAACAAGGAACTCCCCAGCAAGGCGACCGCGATCAACGTGGAACTCCCGTGCGAGACCTTCGGCACCAACACCCTCCTGAAAGTGACCGGCCCCGGCGTGCAACTCTCCCGTTCGCTCGTCATGGCCGACTCCCGCGGCCAACCGGGCGTCGCCCAACGCTTGGTGCTGCCGCCGGGCAAGTACACCTTGGAGTTGAAAGACGGCGCCAAGTCGCAGAACCGCGAGTTGGTCGTGACCGACCAGGCGGCGAAGTTCCAATGGAACCCGAAGGCGGCGCCGACGGCGCCGGCGAAGAAGTGACATGCGCCCTCTTGCTCCCCCTCTCCGCTTCGGAGAGGGGGCCGGGGGGTGAGGTAAACGGCCGGCGCCCACGCGAAAACCGCTACACCCGCCCGAACTCTGCTCTAACGCTACTGGCTCGCCTTCCTCGCTGCGCTCGGTCATTCACTCCACGAACGCGAATTCGTTGCTCAACAACAACGCCTGGGCGAACTGCTCCCACGCCCCGCCGGCGGCCACGAATTCCTTCGCCGTCGCCAGTTCGTCCGGCGTCGGCAGGCGGCCGAGTGCGAGGTGGTAGAGTTGGTTGATTCGCTCGCCCGGCTCGGTCGCCTCGGCCCGCTTCGCCAAGGCCGCCGCTTGTTGCAGCGCGAATGGCGAGTTCATCAGGAACAGCGCTTGCTGCGGCACGGTGGTCACGAACCGCTGCGGGGAGTGCGTGTCCGGGGAGGCGAAGTCGAAGCTGCGCAGCGTGCCCGGCAGGTTTTGCCGGTCCACGAAGCCGTACACGGCCCGGCGCGGCGTCGGCGGCTGCGTGAACAGATCGACCGACCGGCCGCCGACGGTGCCGTCCAGTTTGCCGGCGGCGAGGAGCGTGGCGTCCCGCATGCCCTCGAAGGTCATGCGCTTGCGGCTCATGCGGCCGAGCAGGCGGTTCTCCGGGTCGGCCTTCGCCATCTCCGGCGTGACGGCCGACGACTGGCGGTATGTCTCCGACAGCATCACCAAGCGGTGCAACTTCTTGATGCTCCAGCCCGATTCGATGAACCGCTTGGCCAGCCAGTCCAGCAATTCCGGGTGCGTCGGCGGGTCGCTGCGGACGCCGAAGTCGCTCGGCGTGCGGACGAGGCCTTGGCCGAACAGGTGGCCCCAGACGCGGTTGGCCATCACGCGGGCCGTCAGCGGGTTGGTCGGGTCGGCGATGGCCTTGGCCATTTCGAGGCGGCCGCTGCCGTCCGCGAACGGCTTGCGGTCGGGGGCCAGCAGGCCCAGGAATTGCCGCGGGATCTGCGGCCCGCGGTTGCCGGGGTTGCCGCGTACGAAGACGACCGGCTCCACCTTCGGCCCGTCGGCCATCACCATCGCCCGCGCCGGGGCGACGGGGCTTTTCGCCTTCCACTCGTCGGCCTGCCGCCGCAGGCCGCGGATTTTGTTCTGCTCCGCGACGGTCAGCAGGCGCCGGAACTGTTGGTCGTCGAAGGCGAACGGCCCGGCGGCCCCGAACACCGCGAGCAATTCCGCTTGGGCGGGCGTCGCCGCGCCCTCCGGGGGCAACTGCCGCGTCGATAGCAATTCACCGTAGACGGTGCACACGTCCGCGAACGTCGCCGGCTTCTTCCCGGCGAACGCTTCTTTCACCAACGGGTTCATCTTCTTCGCGTCGGTTTCTTTCAGCAGCGCCGCCAGTTGGTCCGTAGCCTTGGCGGCAAACTCCGCGTCCGGGATCGCGCCCAAGGCACGGTAGACGCCGAACACCGAGTCGCCGGCCCTGGCCCGGCCGTCGAGGTACGTTTGCCAAGCGGTCAACGCGATGGCGAACAGCTTGCGCTGAGCGGCGACCGTCCCCATGTCGGCGGGGTTGAGCGCCTTCACGTCCCGCGCGGCTTTCAGGTATTCGGCGATGGTCGGCGCCGCCTTCAACTTGGTGAGGTAGCCATTGCGCAGCGTCGCCGTCGCCTCGGCCACGGCCGTCTCGCGCTTCTTCAACTCGGCCTCGAAGGCTTTGACCTCCGGCGTGTCCTTGGGCGCCTCCACCAAGGGCAAGTCCTTCGGCTCGACGCTGGAGGCGAACACGCCGTAGAGGGAGTAATAATCCTTGGTCGGGATCGGGTCATACTTGTGGTCGTGGCAGCGGGCGCACACCACCGTCAGGCCTTGGAAGCCGCGGAAGGTCACGTCCAGGCGGTCGTCGATGATGTCCGGCTGGCTGTTGAGGAAGCGGCGGCCGACCGTCAGGAAGCCCATCGCCGCCAAGGGCCGCTTGTCGTCCTTCACCACGCGGTCGGCGGCGATCTGGTGGATGATGAACTGGTCGTAGGGCAAGTCTTCGTTGAACGCGCGGATCAGCCAGTCGCGGTAGGTGTACGCATACGGGTAGTTGCGGTCCTCCTGGAAGACGTAGCCCTTGGTGTCCGCGTAGCGGGCCACGTCCATCCAGTGCCGGGCCTGGTGCTCGCCGTAGTGCGACGACTCCAACAGCCGGTCGATGAGTTGCTCGTAAGCGTTCGGGGCTTGGTCGTTCACGAAGCGGTCTGTCTCTTCGGGCGTCGGCGGCAGGCCAGTCAGGTCGAAGGTCGCCCGGCGCACCAGCGTGCGCTTGTCGGCGATGGGGGAAAGGGTCTGCCCCTTCTCCTCCAACTTGATTTGCGTGAAGCGGTCCGCCGGCATCGGCTTCGCCACCTTCGGCGTCGGCACCGGCGGGTCTTTCACGGGTTGGAAGGCCCAGTGCGTCTTCGCCAGATCGGCCTTCACGTCCGGGGCGTCGTCCGGGAAGACGGCCCCGGCCTTCACCCACGCGGTCAGGGCGTCGATGGCCGGCGGCGGCAGCTTCATCTTGGGGGGCATTTTCGCCTCCCCGTCGTGCCGGACGTTTTTGATCAGCAAGCTCTTGTCCGGGTCGCCGGGGACGACGGCCGGGCCGCTGTCCCCGCCTTTCACGAACGCCGCCTTGCGGTCGAGGCGCAGGCCCCCTTGCTGCTTCTTCTCCCCGTGGCAGGAGTAGCACTGCTCGGCGAACACGGGGCGGACGTGCTTCTCGAAGAACTCGACCGCCTCGGCCGACGGCTTGGCGTCGGCGCGGGTGATGCCGGTCAGGGAGGACAGCAAAAGGAGGGAAACCGCGAAGCGCATCAGGCTGATCTCAAGGTAAAATGGAAAGGCTGGGTGGGCGGGCCGGGTGGGAGGCTAGTAAAATGATACCCGACGGAGCGGGATGGGGGAACGGATTCAGAATTGGCCGCCCCGGGCCGATCAACGCGAGGACGCCCTCGGGCAATCCCGCGTGAGAGACTCCGGATGGAACACCTGCACACGATCCCCGGCGCCGACTGGGCCGCCGCCTTCTCGGCCGCCGACCGCGACGCCGCCCTGGCCGCGCTGGAAGCGGGCCGCGTCCTCTTCTTCCCCGAGCTGCGCTTCCCGATGGCCGAGCACGAGGGGCGCTTCCTCGACCCGGCGATCCTCGACGACTCCAAGAACGTCAGCTACAACCCGGCGAAGGATTCCGTCGGCGGCACGGTCCTCCTCGACGGCGAGGCCGCCGACCTCAAAGCGCTGATCCGCCGCTACTCGGCGACGGCCCAAGCCATGCTCAACCGGCTGCTATCGCACTACGGCTCCGCGCTGCAGCGGGAGCGGGCCAGCCTGCGCCCGGCGATGGTCGAAGGCCGTGTGCAGAGTTGGCGCAAGGACGACACGCGCCTGCACGTGGACAGTTTCCCGTCCAAGCCCACCGGCGGCCGCCGCATCCTGCGGCTGTTCTGCAACGTCAACCCGGCCGGCCGGCCGCGCACCTGGCGCGTCGGCGAGCCGTTCGAGGCCGTGGCCAAGCGGTTCTGGGGCGAACTGCCCGCCCCCGGGTACATCAGCCGGCAAATCCTGTCACTGGTCCGCGTCACCAAGGGCTTCCGCTCGGCCTACGACCATTACATGCTCCACCTGCACGACGCCATGAAGGCCGACGAGCAGTACCAGCGCACGGCCCCGCAGGCGACCATCGACTTCCCCGCCGGCGGCGCGTGGGCGTGCTACGCCGATCAGGTGTCCCACGCCGCCATGGCCGGCCAACACCAGTTCGAGCAGACGTTCTCCCTGCCCGTCGCCGCGATGGGCAACCCGGACACGTCGCCGCTGCGCGTGCTGGAACGACTGGCCGGCCGCAAGTTGGCGGAACCGCGGAGTGCGGTCGAGGCGGCGTGACTCATGTCTTGGCGAGCCGACGCTGTTAGGCGTCGGGTGGTTTTGAGTTT
>JAYUGD010000437.1:0-5229 GCA_043767785.1 Zavarzinella sp.
TGTCACGAGTCTGAAGGACGGCAACAGTTTCTCCTGCGATAGCGGGTGGATCTGTCTTTTTGTAGACATACACGGCGGGATGGATTAGCGAAAATACCACATCGCCGGGTTCGACAATACATTTTTTAAACCACGCTTCGTCCGTTCTGTCAACAAATCGGTCGCGCTTTGAGGCTATGATCGGGGCCTGTCGTATGTGTCTTCCCGTCAACACAAGGTATTCACCTTGCTCTTGATACGCGCTCCGTTGGGCAATCGAACCGACTTTGATTTCGCCGAAGTCACCGAGAGGTCTCGCGCCATGCCTGTCGAGATCTGCACGTATTGCCTGATATTTTGGGTCCTGGAAGTTTCGGGTCCAACGATCCATTATTTCATCCCTTGCGACGTAGAACTCACCCACGCCATCTCGCAAACCTTTGACAATAGTCGACCCATGATCAGGCTGGTATGCCCCCATGAAAACGCCACATTGATTCGGTTTCCCTCGTCGCACGACGATCATAGCCGACTGAATTGCAGTCAGATCGGAAAGCGCGCGAGGTGGAATCTCAATGATGGCGTCGATGGCTAGAGTGCTCAATCGCCGTCGAAACTCACTCAACCGCTGTGCCGTCAAAAATGCTTGAGGTACTACCAAAATGCAAATGCCATCACTCGCCACAAGTCCGAGACATCGTTCTGCGACCAACACATCCATAAACCGGGTTTGACCATCAGTTCGATCTCGGACACCAAATGGAACAATAGTCACGACTGCATCGAATACCGCTTCGGGTGAAGTCTTGGTTATGTCGCCCAGTTCACAGATGATTTCGGTTTTCTTTGCTTCGGCATCTCGCAAGGCAGATGGATTTCGAAAAATTGCGCGTCGTTTTTTTGCGAAGACGAACTTTTCCAATATGGCAATATCTTCGCAGCAAGGGTCAATGACGCTTTTCGGCGAATAGATGTTGGCAATCTCTGCAATCGTGTTTGCCAGTTGGTCCAGCACGCGAAAATGACCATGTTGCTCAATCATGTGAGTAACCCAAGTGGTGAGAACAGAACACGGACCGTTTTCGGCTAATTTCAGTTTTTCCCGGTTGTGTTCTTGCACGGCCCATGGTTCGCAAGGTCAATCGCCGGATGCCATGTCCACGCAAAGCCTTGGGACATGTGCTTTCCATCGCAGTCAAGTTCACGCAAAGCCGGGGACATGGCTCCCGCACGATAAGGATCGGAAGGGGAGGCAACTGCGGGACGGCCGGGGCGAACACGAAGCCCCGCGGAGCCTGGCCCCGCGGGGGATCGCCCGAGGGTTATTTCTTCTCCCGCTTGCCTTCGATCTCGAACGACCGCTTCTCGCCGCCGGTGTCCACTTCGCCCTTCCCCTTGAGCGTGTCCTTCTCAACCTTCAGCTTGTACGCGACGGTGAGTTTCATGTCCTTCAACTCCCGCTCGGCGGTGAACGTCAACTCCCCGTCCTTTACCGTCACGTCCTTGAGCTTCGCCCCCTTCTGGTCCGGCCAGTCCATCGTGCCGACGAGCTTGTCGCCGTCCTTTTTGATGGTCAGGGTGGACTCCCGCTTCGTGCCGCCGACTTCGTACGCGCACTTCCACGTCCCGACCGGGTCGGCCTTGTCGTCGGCCGCCGCGAGGTTGCACAGCCCGAACACCAGCGCCGCCGTGAGTACCGCCTTCATTTCCTAACTCCATGATGGGTCGTCGGAAGCGCCCGCACCAGGCGCTTCCGGCTATTGTAGAGTCCGTTGCCGAGCCAGGTCCGTTTCCGGAGAGGACTCTGGAGAAGCCATTTCCGGAGGAGACGCCGGGCGCCAAGTCCACGGCGTTGCGTGAACATGGCGCCTCCAGTCTCATTCATGTCCACGCCAAGCCGTGGACATGGCGCCCGGCAACGACAAAATGCCAGAATCGTCGGAGGGTTGAGCCTGACCGGCGCTCAAATGAGAGTCTGAGCGTCACCCGCCGAACCGATTCTTGACGCGGCCAGTCGCTTCTGGCATACAATATGTGATCGTCAGTTGTAACTCTTGCAAGAGTGACCCGGAATACCATATCAAAACGTGGTTTTGGAGGAGTGCGATGACGACGTTCGATCTACCATCGGTTCGTCGCTTCGCCGCAGAGGTTAGCAAGCGAGCCGCCGAATGCTCTGAGAATGACGAGTTTTGCAGCGACTTGGACCATCACATCCAATGCTTGGCCGCCGAGTGCTGGGCATGGATTGATGCCGTGAAGAGCTGGGCGTCGGCCGTTTACTTCGGGCGAGCCGCATTCAATTCCGAGGTCGAAGCGCTGTTCCGGAGCGAAATTTCGCGTATTGCCGACAAGGCTCGCCCTCACGCCCAGCACGGCAGGGAAGTGTTCCGCGAATGCTTCAGTTTGGCTCGGCTGGATGATCTGGAAAATTACGTGGCGGAACTCGACTTCTTGACGGTCAATTGGGTTAGCCCCAAGCCTGCCGTATTGGTCGGCGGGCGGGTGGAGATGCCTGCCGAGGTGGCTCAATCACTTGAGCCGCGTGTTCAGGAACTGCAACCCCTGCCAGCGGGCTGGTTGCCCGACGACCCGTGGCAGCGCCGTCGATTTATGGAGAATCGCCAAAGCAGCCGCCCAATCGGTTAAGGGCGGCTGCCCGCGAAATATCCATGAGTTCACCGTTTCCCCCGCGAAAACTGTTCGCCAGACCCGTCACACACGCTTCGGCGGAGTACCGAGAGCTACTCACCTGGGAATTTGATTCGACCCCCTTTTTCATCGCTCAAGTTGCCCGGGCCATCCGAGTCGAGATTCCCCAGTTAATCCTGTTCCAAAACGCCACCCTCTGGGTGTTCGCCGAACCCGGTTCGCCGGAATTGGTCGGGTTTGGCACCTTCGTCATCAGCGACCTATACGCGAATTTGACTGGCGGGTTGCCTCATTGCTACATCCCGCTCCTCTCGGCGAAGCCAGGGCAGAAGGGGTGCGGCAAACCGATCGTGAAGTATCTCATGGATGAGGCGGCCGTTTGGGTCAAACAAACCGAATCACAAATTTCGACCCGCGTATTACTGGACGTGTATGCCGAAAACGCGGATGCCATCAACTCCTACACCAAATCTGGCTTTGAAATTTTGAACCCAGACCAACCACTTTTGGATGCGGCAGAGAACAACGCCCCTTACTTCGTCATGGCTCGGAACGTAGAAGTGGTTTGAGTTTTCGGGCTTACTCTTCCTTCACCTCCTCGAACGTGATTCCCGTCAACGACTGATAGGCGAGGAAGCTATCCTCCCTCGCCGGGCGCCATGTTCACGGCTCTGCATGGACATGTGCTTTCAGTCTCAGTCATGTCCGCGCAAAGCCGTGGACTTGGCACCCGCGCGGCCCCGCAGGGCATCGCCCGGGGGTTATTTCTTCTCCCGCTTGCCTTCGATCTCGAACGACCGCTTCTCGGTTCCGGTGTCCACTTCGCCCTTGCCCTTGAGCGTGTCCGTCTCGACCTTCAGCTTGTACGCGACGGTGAGTCTCATGTCCTTCAGTTCCCGCTCGGCGGTGAACGTCAACTCCCCGTCCTTCACCGTCACGTCCTTGAGCTTCGCCCCCTTCTGATCCGGCCAGTCCATCGTCCCGACGAGCTTGTCCCCGTCCTTCTTGATGGTCAGGGTGGACTCCCGCTTCGTCTCGCCGATTGCGTACGCGCACTTCCAGGTCCCGACCGGGTCGGCCTTGTCGTCGGCCGCCGCGACATTGCACAGCCCGAACACCAGCGCCGCCGTGAGTACCGCCTTCATTTCCTAACTCCATGATGGATCGTCGGAAGCGCCCGCACCAGGCGCTTCCGGCTATTGTAGAGTCCGTTGCCGAGCCAGGTCCGTTTCCGGAGACGACCCCGGAGACGCCCTTTCCGGGGGAGTCGCCGGGCGCCATGTCCACGGCTCTGCGTGGACATGCGCCTCTAGTCTCATTCATGTCCACGCCAAGCCGCAGACATGGCGCCCGCGCGAACCATGCCATCTCAAGTCATGTCCACCCCGTCATGGACACGAACCTTCTACACACCAAATTCACCCGCCTCGGCGCCCGGTTGAAAATCACCGACCACGCGGCCCGCCGAAGCCGCTCGCCGGGCGTCCTGACCTTGGACGTGCGGGCCGACCGGGCGGGCGAATTCTTCGAGATGGTCCGCCGACCGGGGGCGGACGCCGAGGTCGCTGCCATTGACGTTCAGCCCGCCGACCGTCACCTCCTCCTCCTTGTCCGGCAGGGCGGCGAAAAGAGCAAGTTTTTGTGCGGCCACGACGAGCGGCACTGGTTCGTCGCCGGCATCCCCGAAGCCGCCCCGGTCGGGACGGTCCGGCAGGCCAAGGAGGCGTTAAAGCCCGCCGAGGTCTTGGTTGCCCAGGCCGACAAACATCTCGGGGCCGATGCCCGGAACCGCCGCAAGAACGCGGCCTTCGTCCGCCAGGGCGAGTGGTTCTTCATCCCCGCCCCCGCCTTCGCCGTGGACGAGACGGTGGTCCTGCCGAACGAGCCGTTGCGGCGGGGCAACGGCGGCAAGCCGCACTGGGTCGAGTTCTGCTACCGGACGGGCGGCGAGACGGTCTACGTCTGCTCCCGCCACCCGAACGGCGTCACCGAGGCCCAGTACCAGAGCATTCACGCCGGCAACCCGAAGGCGAAGGGCTGGGGGTGGCGGGCGATGCGGCGAAACGCGGGCGTCTACGTCCGCGGCCGGGTCCGGCACGCCGACCACGCGACGATCAACCTGCCCGGCTGGCACCGGGTGTTGATGAACACGGAAGGCCAATCGAAGGCCATGCGGAACGTGGCTTTTCTCGACTGACGGCCCAGCATGTACCGAGTGCCACTCGACAAACAGAGACGGAATTCCACCTGTCTGCCTGGCTGATTCACAAGGTCAGGCTGGTGAATCCGATGACCGACCCAACGACGTTGACGCCGCTTGACCGCCAACTTTCAGAGGGGTGACGGCGGACGGGGACCGATTTTAGTGTCCGACGGCGAGCACGGCGACTACTTCGCCCACCACGGCCGGCTGCCCACCGCGGACGACCCCGCCCAGTTCGGTCATTGGGACTGCTGGGCCGGGGCAGCAGACGGCGCGGCATGATTCGCTTCTGGAAATTATACCGCACGCGCCACGATTGATCTTTATCGGTCGCCCAGTGTACTCCTCACGCTCCGCGTGAGGACCGGCTTCCCCCCACGGGAAGCGGTCGTCTC
>JAYUGD010000438.1:0-5227 GCA_043767785.1 Zavarzinella sp.
TTCGTGTCGTGGTAGTTGTGGCAGGCGACGCCGATTTGCTTCATGTTGTTGCTGCACTTCATGCGATTCGCAGCCTCGCGAATCTTTTGCACCGCCGGCAGCAACAGCCCGATCAGGATGGCGATGATCGCGATCACCACCAACAGTTCGATGAGGGTGAACCCCCGCCGATTCAAACGTGGAGAACTCATGTTTGCCTCGAATAAAGAATGAGGAGAATGTGAAATGGTAGTCTAATCAGTGTTTTATCCTGATGCAACCACAATTATTCGGTCGTTCCCCAAAAAAGGCGCCGCGGAACCGGGTCACGCCTCTGGCATTCAAGTCACCTCAACTGGCCCCGGCGACCGCGGCCTGTCTAAAAATGACGGTGAAGCGTTCCTCGCGAGACGCGAACCGCGCGTCAGGAGAATTGACATGACTTCCGCAGTGGTGATGGCGCCGAATACATGGGTCCATGTGAAGGGGACCGACGACGTGTTCCGGGTCCATTCCGTCCGGCAGACGGCCGACGGGACGGCGATGTACACGCTCAAAGACCAGCAGGACTTCCCGTTCAAGGAAGAGTTCCGGGCCGACCGCCTGGAGCAGGCCCCAAGCGGCGGGACCGGGGCGGCGAAGCCGGATCGGTTTTGGTGACCCGGCGCCGTTACGGCCGCTCGTCGGCCCGGCCCAAGACGGTGTCCAAGCGCCGCAGGCCGGCGCCGACTTGGCCGCGGTCGTTCACGAAGATGTCGTCTTGGTCGATGCCCACGTTGACGTGGGAACAGAAGCGGACGTTGCCGCCGAGGAAGAGGACGTTCTGGCCGTGCCGGTGGTTGGCGCTGGCATGCGTCTCGGTCGTCCGCAGCGGGGCGTCGGCCAGCAGGGGCATGGCGTCATTGTCCGAGCGTTTCAGGCCGCACAATTGCCCGGCCTCATCCCGGTAGCCGAGCGTGTACGAGTAGTTGGCGAAGGCCGGTTCCGCAGGGGCCGCGGGGCAGGCGAACCGCTCGTTCGGGCCGACGCTGCCGGACTCTTCCAGCATGGCGATCACGCGGGCCGCCTTCTCGCCGTCCTCGATCCGCGGCATCGCGCCGTCGTTGCGGGCGGCGTAACTCTCGGCCGCCTCGTGGAACCGCCGCATGGAGTCTTGGCAGGCCATCCGCGCGCTCTGTTGCCGGACGTGGACGACGGCCGGGAACAGGAAGGCCAGCCCGGCCAGCGAAAGGCCGACGACGGCCAGCACGTTCCACCGGCGCGGCAAATTAATGTCCGGGTCGCTGGCCGGCATCAGCGTCGGCGGCGACGGAGCTTTGGGGGCGGGGGGCGACGGAAGGGGGCCGTTCACGTGCTGAGTCAGAATGCGGCCGAACGCCGGCGGCTCCTCGGCTTGGGACGGGGCCGACTCGGTGGCGACCATATATTCGGCGACGCGGGCGACAGTCCGCAGCCACAGGTCCGGCGGCGGCGGGTCGTCTTCGCGGTCGGCGGCCAGCGGGGCGAGGGCGGCCCGCAGCGCGTCCAGCGTCCGCTTGGAGCGCGGGTTGCACCCGACCAGCCGCTCGACTTCCCCGCAGGTGTCGGGGTCGTCCGCGTTCAGCAGGTGGCCGAGCAGGTGTTGTTCGATCTTGGGGTTCATGGCTTGCCCCCCTCAAAGTTCGGGCAGTGAGGGCGTTTCCGTCCAGGACTCATGGAGCTTAATCAACGCGGCGTGCAGGCGGGACTTCACCGTGCCCAGCGGGATGTTCAGGGCGACGGCGATGTCTTGGTACTTCAGCCCTTGGTAGTAGGCCATCACGACGACCCCCCGCAGGAAGTCCGGCAGGCGGTCCACGCAGGCCCGCACCAGTTCCCGCGTCTCGGCGGCGTCCGCGTGGTCGAACGGGTCGGACTCCCGGGCCTCCAGCATGTCGATCAGCCCGCGGTTCTCCCCCTCGGACTCGACTTCGACCTGCTCCAAGCTCACCGCCGGCCGCCGGCCCGCCTTCCGCATGGCGTCGATGGCTTGGTTGGTGGCGATGGCATACAGCCACGGCCGCACCGGCCGGCCGGCCTCAAACTGCCCGGCCTTGGAGAAGACCTGCAAGAAGGTCGTTTGGAAAACGTCCTCGGCCAGGTCCGCGTCCCCCAAGTACCGCCGCAGGTACCCGTACAGTTCCCGTTGGTACCGGCGGACGAGCGTGCCGAACACGTCCCGCTGGCCTTTGCGGAAGCGGTTCAGCAGGTCCTCGTCGGAGTGCTGCGATAGCGGATCGTATTCGACCACGGCCGCCTATGGGTTGATACGTCGGGCCGCCCGGCCGAGTTCACGGCCGCGGCGGCGGGAGAGGGGACTTCCTGCAATGATTGTATCTCACCCCGAACGGCCCCCCCCGTCAAGGCCGCGGCGGCGGGAAAGTCCATTTTCGGCCGCGGGGGCGCGTGCCTTGCCGGAACCGCGACCAAGCCGCAAAACAAGGGGGCTTGCCCCGGTCCCGGCCCCGAGAGATTGACTCATGAGCGAAGCGCACGAAGCCTTGGAACACGCGGAACACGCCCAGCACGCCGCCCACGGCGGGCTGGACAAGCGAATCGCGGTCAGCATCGCGATGGTGGCCGCCGTCTTGGCCACGGTGTCCATGCTGGCGCACCGGTCCCACAACGACGTGCTGCGCCTGCAAAACGAGGCGAGCGTCAAGGAAGTGAATTCTTCCAACGGGTATGCGTGGTACCAAGCCACCCGCGGGCGACAGTTGGCGCTGGAACTTAACCGCGACACGCTGGCCCTGCAAGCCGACCCGGCGACCGCCCCGCAACGGGAGAAACTCCTCGCCGCATGGGCCGCCAAGATCGAGGAGTACAAGGCCGACCTGAAAACCCGCTTCCAGGCCGCCGAGGACGACAAGGCCGCCGCCAAGGCCCTCGCCGCCGAGTCGCACCACAAGCACGCCCAAGGGGACCGGCTGGACCTCGCCCACTTGGCCGTGGAACTCGGGCTGGTGTTGTGTTCCATCGCCATTCTGACGAATCGGAAAGCCTTCTGGCTCTCCGGCATCGCCGCCGCCGCGATCGGCATCGCGCTGGCCGGCTCGGCGTTTTTCGTGGGGGATGGCCACCATGAGCCGGAACACGCGGCGGAAGGGCATTGACACGGAATGGCCAAGTGAGCCGAGCGGCGTAAGCCGCCGGGTGGCCGACAGTCTCGAACACCACCCGCCGCCTGACGGCGGTCGGCTCAGCAAGATTGTTGGTGAATGGTCTTTTCAGATAAGATAACCCCCATGAAGCGAGTCGTCCTGGCGATGTCCGGCGGGGTGGACAGTTCGGCCTCGGCCGTCCTGCTCAAGGAGCAGGGGTACGAAGTGATCGGGCTGTTCATGCGCACCGGCGTGCATTCCGAAGAGGGGGACACGCGGGCCGACCACAAGAAGGGGTGTTGCTCCGTCGTGGACGCCGGGGACGCCCGGCGGGTGGCCGACCGTCTCGACTTGCCGTTTTACGCCCTGAACTTCGAGAAGGAGTTCGACACGATCATCGAGTACTTCACGGACGAGTACTTGGCCGGCCGGACGCCGAACCCGTGCGTGGTGTGCAACAACTACCTGAAGTTCGGCCAACTCTGGGAGTTCGCCAAGCAGCTTGATGCGGACTACATCGCCACCGGGCACTACGCCCGCATCCTCGCCGGCCCGGCCGGCGAGCCGGAACTGCACAAGGGGCTGGACCCGGAGAAGGACCAGTCCTACGTCCTCAACGGCATCAAGCGGGACATTCTGAAGAACCTACTCTTCCCCGTGGGCGGCTACCAGAAGTCCGAAATCCGGGCCTACGCCGCCAAGGCCGGGCTGGCCGAGGTGGCGACGAAGCCGGACAGCGTGGAAATCTGCTTCGTCCCCAACGGCGACCACGCCGCCGTGATCCGCAAGCGCCGGCCCGACCTGCAAACCGCCGGCAACGTGGTGGACACGGCCGGCGCCGTCCTCGGCCAACACGACGGTTACGAGCGCTACACCATCGGCCAGCGCAAGGGTCTGGGCATCGCCGCCGACCGCAAGCGGTACGTGCTGGACATCCTGCCCGAGACCAACACCGTCGTCCTCGGCGACAAGGAGGGCCTAATGTCCGGCGGCCTAGCGGCTTCGCGCGTCAACTGGCTGATCGACACGCCCGCGGTGCCGCTGCGCTGCGCGGTCAAAATCCGCTACCGCAACGCCGGCTCCCTTGGCACGGTGACGGCGGACGAAAATGGCGGGGCGACGGTGACGTTTGACGAGCCGCAGTCAGCGGTCACGCCGGGCCAAGCCGTGGTCTTTTATGACGGCTCACGGGTGTTGGGCGGCGGGTGGATCGAGACGCGGCGGTGACATCTGCGGTCAAAGTTTTGCCCGGAACTCGGTGAGGTCTTGGCAGGTGACCGCCGTGTCAATGAGATCGCCGAGCCGGTCGGCATCTTCAATCGGTTCCAAGCGGGCGGCGATATCGTCCGGAACTGTGGCGAACCGATTCTTCAGCACCCGCATAATCGACTTGCGGCTGCCGATGGCTACGGCCTGTTCCTGAAAGTACACGAGCATCGGGAAGTCTGACACTTTCACGGTTCGCCCCTTGAACAGCAGGTCCATCACCCACTGCTTATTGTAAGTGACAGACGCGAAGATCGTCGTCACGACTTTCAAACTCTCCGCCTCCCCGGGCGGGGCTTTCGCGTCGATCACGTCTCGGCACCGGTTCAGCATTTCTTCGGGCGATTGAACGGTCCGTGCGAGCGTGACCCACGGGATGATCCCCACGTCGCCGGAAGCGAACAAGTCTTCGGCGTCCAGTTCCCACAGTTTAATCACCCGCCACGCGACGCCGCCCGTCACCGTGCCGCCGGCCGAGACGAGCCGCGCCTGCCCGGCCACGTCTTGGTGGCCGCGCGGCCTCAACAGCACCAAGGCGGCGTCCGGCACGATGTCCTTCGCCAAGCGGACGAGCAAAATGGCCTCGAGCATTTGCCGGTCCGCGTCGGCGCTCGGCTCGCTCTCCACTTCCAGCAGGAACGGCGTCGGCCGCGGGTGGCCTTGAAACGTCACCTCGAACAGGCCGTCGGGGATGCGCCGCGGGGCCGCCTGTTCGGCCGGCACGGCCCGCCACGACTCGACGGTCGGCAGGTTCAGAAGGCGGAACACGGAGAGCTTGTGCAAAAATCGGCCGGCGGGGGCGACAGGATTCGCGGGCCGCGCTATGGTGGAGACACCGCCATTGTACGTCACGAGTGTGCCAT
>JAYUGD010000439.1:0-1778 GCA_043767785.1 Zavarzinella sp.
CTGATGACGCACCCCCGTTCGTCCGGCCGCGCACCGGGTTGCCGGATTCCGGATTTTTTGCTGTAAGCTCCCCCCCGGGGTGTGGTACAAGGTAATGCCTCGGGCGTTGCACGCTTGAATAGAATGAGGGGTGCCCCGCGGAACGTCCGCGGGCGCGCCGGTTGTTCTCTCGCATCAAGGAGTTTCTGATGAAGGTTCGGATGTTGGTCGCGGCCGTGGCCGCTGTCGTCTTGAGTCTGCCGGTGATGGCCGAAGACCTGAAGTCCGGCCCGCAGACGGGCGACAAGGTCCCCGGCCCGTTCCACCCGCTGAACGTCACCGGCGAGCACAAGGGCGAAAAGTATTGCCTGTTCTGCTCGAACGGCGAAAACCCGGTGGCCATGGTGTTCGCCCGCGAGTCGAGCGACGCCCTGGCCAAGCTCGTCAAGAAGATTGACGAAGCCACGCTGAAGAACAAGGACAAGGAAATGGGCAGCTTCGTCGTGTTCCTGAGCGACGCCGACGGCCTCGACAAGAAGCTGGCCGAGATGGCCTCCAAGGCCAAGATCGAGAAGACGGTCCTCAGCATCGACAACCCGGCCGGCCCGGACAAGTACAAGGTCGCCGCCGACGCCGACATCACGGTCGTCCTGTACGTGGACCGCAAGGTGAAGGCCAACTACGCCTTCAAGAAGGGCGAGTTGAAGGACGCCGACATCGAAAAGGTGTTGGCCGACGTCAGCAAGATCACGACCCCGGCCACGAAGTAAGTGGATGAGTTGATAAAGTTGTCCCGCAAAGCCCATGCACGGTCGTGCATGGGCTTTCTTTGTTTCAGTCCCCCTTGAACTCTTCCTTGTCGATCTTGTAGTGGGCGATCTTGTCCGTGATGCTGCGGCGGGACAGGCCGCTGATCTTGGCGCACTTGCCGACGTGGCCGCGGGTCCGGCGCATGGCCTTGCGCAGATAGCGCTCCTCGAACGCGGAGGTCAGTTCCGAGAGTTGGTCCGGCAGGTGGCGGGCCAAGTCCACTTGGAACGGGTGCTTCGTCTCGCTGTTTCGCTTGTGGATGTCCGGCGGCAGGTTGGCCGGCGTCACGGTGCCGTCCCGGGCCGTCACGCACGCCCGCTCGATGGCGTTCTCCAACTGCCGGATGTTCCCCGGCCACGGACTCTTCAACAGAATTTCCATCGCCTCCGGGCTGACGGTCGCTGGCGGGTGGCCCGGGCGGGCGAACCGCTCGCAGAAGTGGCTGACCAGCACGGGGATGTCTTCCAGCCGATCCCGCAGCGGCGGCAAGTCGATGCGCACCACGTTGAGCCGGTAGAACAAGTCCTCCCGGAACTTCCCCTCCTTCACCAACTGTTCGAGCGACTGGTGCGTGGCCGCGATCACGCGCACGTCCACCTCGATGGGGTCGGACCCGCCGATGCGCTCGAACTTGCGCTCCTGCAACACGCGCAGCAGCTTCACTTGCATGGCCAACGGGATGTCCCCCACTTCGTCGAGGAACAGGGTGCCGTGGTGGGCCTGCTCGAACCGGCCCTTGCGCTGGCCGGCGGCCCCGGTGAAGGAGCCTTTCTCGTGGCCGAACAACTCACTCTCCAGCAGCGTCTCGGGCAGGGCGGCGCAGTTGATGGCGACAAAGTTGCCGGAGCGCAGCGGGGCCGACGCCATGTGGACGGCGCGGGCGACTTGCTCCTTGCCGGTGCCCGTCTCCCCGATGATTAGGATGGTGGAGGACGTGTCCGAGATTTGGCCGATCAGGTCGAACACGTCCAGCATGCGCGGGCTTTTGC
>JAYUGD010000440.1:0-5217 GCA_043767785.1 Zavarzinella sp.
CACACACGCCCGGTAACGGCTCACGTCGGCTCCGCCACGCAACGCCTCGGCGGCGCCGAGTTCTTCCAGCGCCACATCAAACTGCTTGTCGGCCGCCGCCGCGCGGGCTTCGACGACGTGGGCGGCGCGCTGTTGTTCCAGCACCCACATTAAACTCAGGTCGGCCTTGCAGCGCCGACACGTGGGCGGCGTCGTGTTGTCGGCCTTGCAGGCGGGGCAGCGGATCGTGGCCATGCGGGCATGATACGGACCGGCCGGCCCCATACGCTGACTGCATGAACATCCTGCGACTCGCCCTGCGCGCCCTCCTCGGCAAGCGTCTGCCGACCACCGCCGGGGAACTCACCGTCCCCGGCTTGGACGGCCCCGTGACGGTCCGGCGCGACCGGCACGGCATCCCGTTCATCACGGCCAATACCGACCACGATGCGTGGTTCGCCCTCGGCTTTTGCCACGCCCAAGACCGCCCGGCCCAGCTCGAAATCCTGTTGCGCCTCACCCGCGGCTCGTTGTGCGAGATGGTCGGGGCGATGGCGTTGCCGGTGGACCGCCTCGCCCGCAAGATCGGCTTCCGCCGGGCGGCCGAGAAGCAACTCGCGGTCATGGCCCCGGAAGGGAAGGCCATGCTGGAAGCGTACACCGCCGGCGTCAACGCCGGGTACGCCCACGGCTCGAAGAAACGGCCGCACGAGTTCGTCGTCCTCGGAACTACGCCGACGCCGTGGGAGCCGGCCGACGTGCTGGCGTACCTGAAACTGCAACCGTGGGTGATGTCCTCGAACTGGGACTCCGAACTCGCCCGCCTGCGCATCCTGCTCGCGGACGGCCCGGAGGCGTTGCTGGCCCTCGACCCGGCGCTCGCCGAGATGACCGGCGAGACCGTCCCCAGCGTGGGGACAACGTCTCCCGGCGCGCTCACCATGTTGGACCGGCTGACGGCCGACGTGGCCGCGCTGAACCATCTGGTTCCCCCGGCCGGCGGGTCGAACAATTGGGTGGTGTCCGCGGCCAAGTCGGCGACGGGGCGGCCGATCGTGTGCAACGACCCGCACCTCGGGGCGTCGGTCCCGGCCCCGTGGTACTTCGCCACCCTGCGCACGCCGACGCTGACACTCACCGGCGCTTCGTTCGTCGGCTCGCCCTCCTTCCCGTGCGGGCACAACGGCCACGCCGCGTGGGGCGTCACCGCCGGCCTTTCGGACAACGCGGACCTGTTCCTCGAACAGATTCGCCAGACCAACGGCGTCTGGGAATACCGCCAAGGCGATGCGTGGCTGCCGTGCGAAGTGCGGCGGGAAGTCATCAAGGTGAAGAAGTCCGCCGACGTGATTGAAGAGGTGGTCGTCACGCCGCGCGGCCCGGTCATCAGTTCCATTTTGAAGGACACGCCCGAGGCCCTGAGTCTGCGGGCCGTCTGGCTCGACCCGGCCCCGATCAACGGTTGGCTCGGGGCGGCCAAGGTGACGAGTTTCGCCGAGTTCCGCGAAGCGTTCCGGCAGTGGCCCGGCTTCCCGATGAACCTCGTTTACGCGGACGTGACCGGCACGACCGGCTGGCAATTCGTCGGCGACCTGCCCGTGCGCGGCACGGGCCACGGTATGTTGCCGAAGCCCGGCTGGGAAGCGGGCAACGACTGGAAGCCGGACCGCTTGCCCTACGAGGAGTTGCCGTGGGCCGAGAACCCGCCGCAGGGTTTCGTCGCCACCGCCAACAACCGCCCGCGCCCGGAGTCGGCCGGGGCCTTCCTCGGCGCCGACTGGCTCGACCGCTACCGCCATGACGTGATCGCCGAAGCTCTCGCGGCCAAAGAGAAGGTCACGCTCGCGGACTGCGGGGCGATTCAGCAAAGCGTGCGCTCCATCCCGTGGCGTGACCTGCGCGAAACAGTGTTGGCCATCCCCTCAACGCCCGCCATCGCCGATATGTTGGAGATTCTGAAAAGCTGGGACGGTCACGTGTCGGCCGAGTCCCCGGCCGCCACGGTCTTGCAACTCTTCATGGCCGAGATCGCCTGCCGCATCGCCCAAGAGAAGGCCCCGAAGAGTTGGCGCTGGGCCGTCGGCGAAGGGCCGGCCGTCCTGAACCCCTACAACTTCATGGCCTTCCGCCGCTGGGGCCACGCCGTCAAGCTGATGACGGAACAACCCCCCGACTGGTTCCCCGGCGGCTGGCCCCCGATGATCGCCGCCGCGCTGGAAACCGTCGTCACGCGCGCCCGCACGGAACTCGGCCCCGACCCGTGGCAATGGAAGTGGGGCACCGTCCGCCCGCTCACGCTCAGTCACGTCATGATGGGCCGCGGCCCGCTCAAATCGGCCTTCGACATCGGCCCCATCCCAGTCAGCGGCGACGAACACACCCCCAACCACGCCTCCTCCGTGCCCCTCGACCCGCTCGGCCCGGTAAAGAGCCTGCCGAATTTACGGGCCGTCATCGACGTGGGCAACTGGCCCGCCAGCCGCTGGCAACTCGCCGGCGGCCAATCGGGCAACCCGTTCACTGGACACTACGCGGACTTGTTTAAGAAGTGGCAAACCGGCGAAGGCGTGGCGATCGCGTTCACGGAAGAGGAGATCGCGGCGGCGGCCGTGGAAACACTGATGCTTCGGTGAACAAAACGAGTCACAGAGGTCTTGAACGGTATCCAGCCAAATCTTCCTGACTGATTTGATCGGCGGGAACAAGATCGTAGTGCTTTTCGTCTACGATTTTCACCATGTTGGCGTCGATGGCCAACTCAAACATTGCGATTCGACTCGACGTGATGAACTGTGTTGAGATTGGCCGACAGATCAGAGCGGGAAATTTTTCAGTGCAACAACGAATGTCTTGGGATGTCTGGACGACGGAAAGTTGGTCGCTGCCGCCTTTGGCTTGCACGGGAATAATGTACTGACGGCCTTGGCGGTCGATCCCGACGTAGATTTCATCAATCTCGATTTGACCAGTTCCCTTGACCGTCGTGCGCAAATGATTCTGGAGGGAATACGTCGTCATGCCGAGGAACAAGTCAATCATTCGGTTGTACCGAATTTTCGCAAGCAACGCTTGCTCGTCTGACAGGGCATAGGCCGCGATAATCTCCGGAGTGGCGTCAGGAATTTTGATCGCGAGCAGATCAGGGTTCGGCCGAATGCGGTTGATCGGGACAAGCTTAAACTGATACTGTGACCGTCCTTGGCCGTCGATAATCCATTCCATCCCCTTGGGCTGAGTGTCCAGAATTTCGTCGGGCATCGGAGTCCGATACCGGACCGAGTAAATGACGTCCCCGAGATTCTTCGGCAGGTCGATGCTCAATGCCTCCGCGGCCGATTCCAAATCGGTCCTCGCGAACGGGACTTCCGTGTCGCCTTTTGCGTATCGGTCAGTGAAAATTTTTCTGAGGAGTCGTTGATACCTGTTCGTCTGATCGGCTGACTTAGCCATGAATGTTCCCGCTTCGGGCCTTCAACAACTCGATTTCGATTTCTGACTGCTTGCGCTTCTTCGCCCCGCTTTTGCGGTCTCGACGGCCGATGGTCACCGGGATGCCCCAGAATCGCGCCGCCTCGGACATGTCCATCCGCAACAGCGTCGGGTCACCCGGCGGCAGAGTGTGGTTCGACACGGCAGGCTGATATCCCATCGCCCGAGCAATCTCTTGGGCGACGGCAAGCCCGAGCAGCGGCGGGACGGAATTCCCGATCTGCCGGGCGCCGTGCCATTTGGTTTCATGGAAGCGGAACCAATCGGGGAACGAGTGGAGCCGGGCCATTTCCCGCACGGTGATGCACCGGGGCTTCCCGTAATGGATGGGGCGCGGACTGGTAAACGCCCCGCGGGCCGAATCGGTCCCCGCCCGAAGCGTGTTGCAGACGCCATCTTTCGGCAGCCTATAGAACCGGGAAATCGGTTCCACGCGGCCGGGGGGCGTTTCGGCAAAGCGGCGGCGGGAAATCGCCGTGTGGACCGTCCGCAGGCTGGAAGTCAGCAGGCTCGGCTCCCACGTCCGCCGGTGGGCGAATCGCCAGGCATCGGGATGCGCGCCCCGAAGTCGAGCCGCATACTCCACGGGTTTGCCCCAAGCATCTGTCGGCACCTCGTCGGTGTTCATGAGTTCGGGGAAATTCTCCGCGTCCGGCAGGTCATCCAAGGCGTCGCCACACGTCGGACCCGCGGCGAGGAAGCAATCGGCATCGCCGCCGAAAGCCGTCGTTGCTTCGGGATAGGCGGGCAGGACGCATCCCCGCTTTGCCCCAAGCAAGAACAACCGTTCGCGATCTTGCGGAACCCCGTATGACGCGGCATTCAGCACCCGCCAAGGCAAGCGGACCTCATACCCAATTTTTCGGAAAGCCGAGATGAGTTCGTCCAAAAATTGGCGATGAGAACCGAGCGTCAGCCCTTTGACGTTCTCGAACACGAAGTGGGGCGGTTCCAACTCGGCCACGATGCGGACAAACTCACGGACCAGCGAATTGCGCGGGTCATCCATCGCCCGTTGACCGATGAGCGAAAACCCCTGACATGGAGCCCCACCGAACACGACGTCGATGGGCTGACCGCGTTCGGGGAGCCGATCACGAATCGCCCGCCCGGACAAGCCCACGACGGACTGGGGCATCACTCGGCATTCGGGAAAGTTGAAGAGGTGGGTGGCCGCGTGAACCGGGTCGATTTCCACGGCGGCCGCGACATCGAAACCCGCGTATTCAAATCCCAGCCCCAGACCTCCGGCCCCGGCGAACAGATCAACGCACTTCGGTCTGGCTCGGGACATCAGTTCTTTCAGGCGTGAAATCCAGTCATCCCATTTTGAACCTGTACGGATCACTGGGCAAGGCCACCGCTCTATTCGGAGGTCACGCGAACAAGAGTCCTTCCGTCACGCACGGACTCTTCGCACGAAAAGTTCTTGGCTCGATGAGCCAATGCCGCCGGTCGCGAACGCTTGGTACTCCGGCGAAGCCAAGCCCGTGTCAATCGTGTCGGCTACTTGCCGAGCGTCGTCCCGAAGAAGCACGGGGATGTTCACTCGGAAGCCGGGAAATACACGAGAGTGAGCGACTCCGGCGTGGTCCGTCGGCACGGGTTGGTAAATGCCGTCCACAAGTCCCCACCAGTCGATGCGCTTCTCCCGGACCCGCCAGAGGAAGTATTCCCGGACGCCGATGCGCTGGTAAAGTTCGCGCTTTGGGCCGGCGTCCAATTCGACGGTATCGTCGTCCGCGATTT
>JAYUGD010000441.1:0-1775 GCA_043767785.1 Zavarzinella sp.
TGTTCGTCTTTCGGGGTCTTGCCCTTGAGTAAGCGTAGGGCGGCCAGGCTGAGGGTCGCGTCCCGCCGGACGCCGCCGGTGGCGGTTACCCCGCCGTGGGTGCCTGATGCCAACGCATTGACGAACCCGCGCTTGGACAGCGGGTTTTTGCTGTCGCCCTCGGCCTTCGACTTCTCCTCATCGCTGAACACGTCCATGCCGACGTAGTTCACTGGCGGGACGTACACCGCCGACCGGGTGTTCAGCCGCACGTCGAACGCCCGGACGGTAGACGCCACCAGCCGGGGCCGCTTCGCCTGGGTTTTCCGCGAGTCCCAGACCCCGAACACCAGCGACGTGGGGGCGACTTTGGCCAGCGGGGCGTCGTCGCCGGCGAGCGCCGCCTTGAACGCGGCTTCCAACTCGGTTTGGAGCTTAGTGGACCTCAAGAGGGCGTCGCCGGCCCGGTGCCCGGCGTCCAGCAGGTTGACCGTCTTGTCCCCGGCCGTGATCGTCACCTGCGGGACAAGGTGCCGGTACTTCTCCTTGGCGAAGAGCGGCTCGATGCGGTTGGCCTGCGACCCGACGCTGTCCACCAAACAGACGTTCCGGGCCGAAGGGAACTGCGCAATGGACGGTTTGTAGCTCTTGGTGTAACCCAGCCCACGGGCAACCTGTGCGGCGTCGGAGTCAGACGGGAACACGTCGATATTGTACCCACCGGGGAAGCCGTCGCCGGCGGCGAAAGTGGCCGGGAAGAACACCCCGTCCGGCCCCTCAACCGGGACGAGGGGTTGGCGGATGACGAGGGCCGCGGGGCCGTCGTCGCCGAGCCAGGTGTCGTAGTCGGTCGGCTTGCTCATTGGGAACCTCTGAAGGGGGTGGCGGGGTTGAAAGCTTTGTGCTGCTTCTTGCCGGTGCGGAATGAGTTCTCGAAGCGGTAACCCGTGGCCCGCGGGTCGCCGAGCAGGCCGCACACGGCGAGCGGCAGGACGGCCGGGCTGCACGGCACAGCCCAGGTGAAGTAGTCGAACACCCGAGGGATGTTGGTCGGCCGTGGCCGGCACCGCTGGAGGCCGACTAGGGCGAAGAACTCAACGGCCGGGTGGGCGAAAGTCTTGAGGGTCTTGATCGTGTCCGGCATGAAACCGATGTCTAGAGCGGTCGCGTTGGCCCCTCGCCGAGAGTCGAAGTAAAACGGCTCACGCTTCTTTGGTTTCTTCGGCCTGCCGGTCGTCGTGAGCGTAGGCGGATCGAACACCACTTGAGTTTGGCCCAGGGGATCGACGGAGTCTGGGTCGATCGCGAAGCTCATGGCGAGGGTGATTAGCTTAACCTTCATGGAGCCTGCCCACGGCTTGAGGCTTTTGTCCTGCCACCAGTCAAGCCTGAGAGCCACGGGGCTGAGCAGAATAATCGGCTCGAAGGCGTCATCCTCCTCCTCATCGTTTTCCGCCTCAACTTCGTCGCCCGTCCCGTCCATCCCTTGAATGCGAGTGCTGTTCGCTGCTTGCAGCAGCAGTCGCAAGTCTCCGTCGCATTCGATGCAGAACTCGCCGCCCTCGAACCAGCCTTCGGCCCCCGGCGCGAGGCGGTCAGCGAGTTCCAGCAGGCCGCAGCACGCGAAGAACTGGCCGGGGTTCGTCGGGTCCACGTTCACGCTGATCGTCGGAGTGGGTGGCTTGCGAGTGGACGCCCACACGATACCCGCCGGGGCTGGGCGCGGCCAAACGCCCGGTTCGCGGTCGCCGATGGGCGTTTCGTCAATCCGTCGCGAGTCTAGTACGTCCGCGGCG
>JAYUGD010000442.1:0-5212 GCA_043767785.1 Zavarzinella sp.
GGCCGACCTCGGGTGTTACGGCAGCAAGTACCACAAGACGCCGAACATCGACGCGCTCGCCAAGGGCGGGGCGCGGTTCACGCAGGCCTACGCCGGGTCGCCGGTGTGTTCGCCGACGCGGGCGGCGATCCTGACGGGGCAACACCCGGCGCGGCTGGGCATCACCGATTGGCTCCCCGGCCGGCCGGACCGGCCGGACCAACCGCTTTCGCGGCCCGCGTTGGCAAATGATTTGCCGGACGTGCCGACGCTGCCGGGCCTGTTGAAGAAGGCCGGCTACCGCACCGGGCTGGTGGGCAAGTGGCACTTGGGCGACAAGGCCGCGACGCCACTGAACCGCGGGTTCGACGTGAACGTCGGCGGCAGCCAGATCGGCACGACGCTCAGTTACTTCGCCCCGTACAAGAATGGCAAGCAGTCGATGCCTGGTCTGGAGGAGGCCCCCGAGGGTGAATACCTCACGGACCGGTTGACGGCCGAGGCCAAGAAGTTCATCACGGAGAGCAAGGACAAGCCGTTCTTCCTCTACCTGGCCCACTACGCCCCGCACACGCCGTTGAAGGCGAAGCCGGAGAAAGTGGCGAAGTACAAGGCCGGCGGGCTTGGGCAGCAAGGGAACCCGGCCTACGCGGCGATGCTAGAGAGCCTCGACGACGGCGTCGGCGAAATCCTCGCCACGCTGGACGAGTTGAAACTAGCCGAGAACACCGTCGTCGTCTTCACCTCCGACAACGGCGGCCTCGCCACGCTGGAGGGGATGCCGGCCCCGGCGACAATCAACAGCCCGCTGCGAGAGGGGAAGGGCTTTCTCTACGAAGGCGGTCTGCGCGTGCCGATGATCGTGCGCTGGCCGGGGGTCTCCAAGGCCGGGCAGGTGATCGAGACGCCAGTGAGTTGCCTCGACTACTTGCCCACGTTCCTCACAGCCGCCGGGCAAAAGCCGGCCGGCACGCTCGACGGCATCGACATCCGACCGGCGTTCGACGGCAAGCCGTTGGGCCGGGACACGCTGGCGTGGCACTACCCGCACTACAGCAACCAGACGAGCCGACCGGGCGGGGCGATCCGCGTCGGCGATTACAAGCTGATCGAGTTCTACGACCTGAACCGCTTGGAACTCTACGACGTGAAGAAGGATCCCGGCGAAGGCCGCAACCTCAGCGCCGAGAAGCCGGACGTGGTGAAGGACTTGCACGACAAACTGGTCGCCTGGCGCGCAGAAGTCGGCGCCAAGATGATGACCCCGAACCCCGCCTACGCCCCCAACTCGCCGGACAAGGACGGCAACATTTTGATGCCCGCCCGCTGGGCCGAGGTCCACGGCACCACGCTGCGCTTCGAGCCGTTGCCGCACAAGAACACGCTGGGCTACTGGGGCAACCCGCAAGAGTGGGCCTCGTGGGAGTTCACCGTCACCACGCCCGGCAAGTTCACCGTGGAAGTCCTGCAAGGCTGCGGCAAGGGCAACGGCGGCAGCAGCGTGAACGTCGAAGTTGCCGGCCAAACGCTCAACTTCATCGTCGAAGACACCGGCGGCTTCCAGAACTTCAAAGCGAGAGACATCGGGGCCGTGACGATCGAAAAACCGGGCCGGTACACGCTGGCGATCAAGCCGCAAAAGAAGGCCGCCGCCGCCGTCATGGACGTACGGCTGGTGACGCTGAAGCCGGCGAAATGAACCCGGTTACGCCCCAACGGGGCGGAGAAAAATAGCCAGGGGCGGCCTCCGCCCCTGGACGGAGGCCGGTTTTCGCCCCAACGGGGCGGGGGACAATAGCCAGGGGCGGCTTCCGCCCCTGGACCCCCGCGCCATCACAAATCTCTTTGCCCCAACGGGGCGCCCGATCAGTCCCACACGTACCGTTCGTCCCACGCGAGTCCATGCCGGGTGAGAAACTCCCGGAACTCTTCCTGAAACGACTGTTTCCGGTGATGCTCGGCTTGCCCGCGGATGTACGTGCGGACGGCCTCGGCATTCGTGATCCCGACCGAAAAAGCCCCGTACCCGGCTTGCCAGCAAAACTGTTGTCGGTCGGCAAACTGCTCGTGAATCCAACGGGACGAGCCGGACTTGATTTCTCGAACCAAGCCGGAAATGCTTTCTTCACGCCCGAGGGAGACGAGCACGTGAATGTGGTCGGCCACGCCGCCGATTTCCATCAGTACGCATTTTCGTTCACGCACGATCCCGCCGATCAGCGGGTAAAGGTGGGGGATCAAGTCATCCGTCAGCCACGGTTCGCGGCGCTTGGTGCTAAACACGACATGCAATTGGATGCTCGCAAATGATTGGGGCATGGGTGTTCATCCAACGGGCGCCCCGTTGGGGCAAAGAAATATGTAAGCCCGTGTCCCGGGGCGTGCCGCCCCGGGCTATTTTCCCGCGCCCCGTTGGGGCGAAAACCAAAATATCTGCCTTGGGGCGGAAAGCATACCACCCAATCACGCCGCCGCCGTCGCCCCGCGGCCGATTACCGGGGCCGTCTGGGCGAAGTTCAGGTCGCCGATCAGGCAGGGATGTTTGTATTGTTCGACGGCCCCGCCGGTCTTGCGGACGCGGTCGGCGTCCCACCTGGCCCACTCGCCTTGCGGCAGCAGGAACACGCGGACGGGGCCGAGGCGGCCGCTGGTGCGCTTGGCCTCGTACTCGATGTTTTGCTCGCCCAAAGCGAGGTCGAGGGCCGTCACGAACTTCCGCAAGAGGGCCGGCTCGCGGGCGTCCTGTTCTTCCATGTAGAAGCCGTAGTGGCTCTGGTGGTCGTCCCACACCGGGGCGAGGGCGTAGGCCGTCAGCGGCTGCGGGACGGACTTCGCCACTTGGTCCACGGCCTGCGTGACGTGGTACTCGGAGAGCTTCTCCCCGGTCAGGTTGGCGAAGCGGCTTCCCTTGCCGAGGAACTCGATCATCGGCGTATTGTGGAAAAAGCCCGTCACGCGCACGAGGTCGGAAATGTGGTAGCGGTACAGGCCGGCCTTCGTGGTCGGCAGGATGTAGTAGTGCTTGCCCTGTTGCAGCTCGTGGGCGCCGAGGACCGTCGGGGCCGGGGCGTCGATTTCATTTTCCGGGATGAACTCGAAGAAGTGCGTCGTCACGTCCAGCACGCCGGCCGGGGTGGCGTCGTCCACGGGGAGCGTCATGCGGCCTTCGCTGGCCAACAGGCCGATGTCCCGGACCGGGGCGGGGCCGTAGAACTGGGCCAGTTGCCGCAGGTACGGGCCGACGCTGCCGCCGGTCCAACAGCCGATCAGCATTTGGTCGGGCGCCCACACGTCCATCGGCCGCAGGACGCCGGCGCGGGCGGCCGCTTCCAACACGGCGGCCCGCTCCGGCATCGGCTTGAGCTTGCGGGCCAACATTTGGCGGACGGCGGGCGGGATGTCCCACTTCGGGTTGATGGTCCCGTCCGCGAGGTCGCGGATCAGGGTTTCCTTCTCGCGGTCCATGAGGCGGGCGAGGTTCACCAGCGTGCTCGGGTTCGCGGAGACGAGCATCCCGAGTTGCTTGCGGGCGGCGAAGCGCAGGGCGACGTACTGCCGGGCGGCCGTGTCCTTGATCTTGCCCGTCTGCGGCGGGAGGACGTACACGCGCCGCATCAGCCGCTTCTGCACTTGGGCCGTGAAGCCGGACAGGTTGCCGCAGGGCGTGTCGGCCGGGGTGCGGTACTCGTCCGCGTCGCCGACGAGTTGCAGGATCGGCTTTAGGAACAGGTGCTTGTGCTCGCGGAACGTGCGCAGGCCCCACAGGTTCCAGCCGCGCTTGTAGTCGGCGAGGTACGGGGCCGTGATGGGGATGTGCTTGCGGGCGGCCGTCGTCCCGCTGGTGAGGGCGAACATCATCACCTTGTCGGCCAGCAGGGCGCCCGTCTCCCCGGCCATCACGCGGCGGATGTACGGCTCCAAGTCCTCGTACCGGCGAACGGGCACCTGCCGGCGGTAGTCGGCCACGCTGGCGATGTCTTTGAAGCGGTGGTCGCGCGCGAAGCCGGTGTCCCGGTGGTGGGCCAGGATGGCGAGGAGCAAGGCGCGCTGCGTGGCTTCGGGGTCGGCGCACGCCGCCTCGAAGCGGGCGAACTTGCGGTACAGCGGCTTGGCGACGGCCTTGCGGAGCAGGCGGAGGAGGGTGCTGCGGATCGTCATAATCCCTCGGCGGCTGGGGCGGCGAGGGGGCGGCCCGCGTCACCGCAAGTAGTGGTCGAAGAAGGCCGTCACCCGGCGGGCGTACTCGTCCCCGGCCGTGGCCAAGGACTGGTTGTGCCGCGCCTTCGGGACGACCCAGAACTCCTTCGGCCCGCGCGCCCGCAGGAAGAGTGCGCGGCCCATTTCCGGTTTAATGTAACTGTCCGCCTCGCCCTGGATCATCAACAACGGCTGATCGATCCGGCCGGCGACCGCCTCCAGCCGGAAGAACCGGACTTTCCGGTCCCGCTCCACCCGCGCCAGCCCCGCGCGGGCCAGCGCCTCGTAGAACCACGTCGGCAAGAGGCCGTGGACGAGGAAGCTCTTGTTGTAAATCCGCACCCAGTGCCGCATGTACGGCGTCATCACCGAGAAGAGGCCGAAGCCGCCGTCCGTGGCCACGGCCCGGACCCCGTTGCCCACGGCCGCCATCGCCAGCCCGGCCGTGGCCCCCTTGCTGACGCCGAACCAACCGACGCCGCGCGCGTCCGCGTCCGGCCGGGCCGCCAGGTAGGCCAGCACGGCCCGGGCGTCGGCGACTTCGTATTCCGACAGCCACTGCAGCGGCTCGTAGCCGGGGATGGCGTCGCTCTTGCCCTGGTTGCGCGGCTCGTAGCTGAAGATGTCGTACCCGGCTTGCAAGAGCGCCTCGCAGTACGGCCGGCACGCCCAGCGGTCGGACCCGTACTCGGTCCCGAAGACGACCACCCCCTTGCGGGCGGCCGCCGGCGTCTTGAAGTACGCCCCTTGCAGCGTCGCCCCGCCGGCCGCCGGGACGCGCACGTCCTCGGCCGCCGGGTCCGGCTCCCCGCGCGGGATGACGAACAGCGGCTTCTCCTGAAAGATCCGCACCAGTTGCCACAGGAAGCGCCAGCGCACGACCCAGTACAGCACGAACACGGACCCGGCGACAAACAGCAGCGGGCTGGCCAGCAAGAACAAGCCGAACGCGGTCTTCATCGGGGTGTTTTACGAACCGCCCGCGGGGTGGGGCGAGCGATAAACTAAGCCAAAGGCAACCTAACCCCCCGGCCCC
>JAYUGD010000443.1:0-5205 GCA_043767785.1 Zavarzinella sp.
GCCGCGAAAGGCAACCTAACCCCCCGGCCCCCTTCCCGAGACGGGAAGGGGGAGCAAGCGGGTGAACATTGCCGCCTCAAGGGACAATCTCCGTTGGGCATTAAACTCAAACCCGCTTGCTCCCCCTTCCCGTCTCGGGAAGGGGGCCGGGGGGTTAGGTTGCCTTTGCGGCCAGTGCGAAGGGGGCCGATCTCCGCTCCGGCATCCGCCTACGCTCCGAGCGCCCCATTCGTGCCCCGCTCCTCTTTCCCTTGCTTGACCTGACCCTGACCAACGAAACTAGGGAACTAAGGCGAGTCGGAACCCGATGTAGTAGTTGCGGACCGTCGGGGCGTACCTGAGACGGTACGCCGACCGGCAGTACCCGGCGAGGTCGTCCCAGCTCCCGCCCCGCACCACCCGGCCCGAGCCTGTGGTAGTGTACAGATTTTCACACCACTCAAAGACGTTCCCACTCATGTCACACAATCCCCACGGGTGAGGGGCCTTATCTTTGTACGTCCCCACCGGCGTCGTCTTCTCTTTGTAGTCCCCTTTCGTCGGCGTGCCGTACGGATACTTCCCGTTATGGTTCGCCTTGTCCCCGTTCAGCACATCGCCCCAGTAAAACGCCTGCCCGTTCCCCTTCCCGCCGCGGCACGCATACTCCCACTCGTCCTCATGCGGTAGCTTTACCTTGTAGCCTTTCACTTCGCACTTCCCGATGAATTTCTGGCAATCCTCCCAACTCACCGTCTCCACCGGCAACGTCGCCCCCTTGAACGTGCTCGGGCTGTCGCCCATCACCCCTTCCCACTCCGACTGCTGCACCTCGTACTTCCCGAGCCAAAAGCCCTTCGTCGCGAATTCGTGCTCCTTCTGGTCATCGGAGCGCTCCTTTTCCCCCGCCGGCGACCCCAACGTCGCCTTCCCCGAAGGCACCCAGCAGAACGTCATCCGCACCCCCTTGGTGACCTCGAACACCTTCTCGGATCCCCCGTTCGGGTCGCGGCGCACCACTTTCGGGATGGTCCACGTCCCGTCGTACTTCCGCCGCACCTCGGGGAACTGGTCTTTCAGGCCGGCCGACATGTCGAAGACTTCCTTCTTCGTCCGCGACCGCACGCTGCTGAACACGGTATCAAGTGTCAACTCGTCGTCCCCCGCGTACTCGCCGCGCCACGCGGCCGACAGGTGGTTGAAGAAGTAACTCCCCTTCTCCGGGTCGAAGTACGTCTTCTGCCCCGCCTCGCACGACTAAAACGCGGCGATCCCTTCCGGCGGCTTCTCCGGGGCGCCGAGCGTGATCTTCACGTCCGCCTGGTCGGTCGCCGGGAAGTCCGCCGGGTCGTTCCGACACATGCCCGCGATCAGCAGTTTGCTCTTGGCCTTGCACGTCTCCAACAGCGGGTACAAGCCGCCGGGGCCGTCCATCGCCAGCAGGCTCGCCTTGCGGCCCAGGTCGGCGTCCAGCGGGCAGAAGTGGCTCGTCGCGTCCCCTTTGAAGTGGACCCCGTGGCCGTTCAGGACGACGACCACCGAATCCTCCGGCCCCAAGAACTTCAGCAGGAGGCCCAACTCGCCCACGATTTCCGCCTTCTTCGGCACGAACCGGAACTCGGGGTTCTGCTCCTCGGTCAGCTTGTCGTGCAGCAGGCGAATGTTCTTCGCCTCGTACCCGGTGGCCAGCAGGGCGTCCCGGTAGCCCTCGACATCCTTCACGGTGAACGGCAGCGGCTTCAGGCCCGACACCTTGCCGTACTTGCTCACCGCCACGATGAAGGCGTACTTCGTCCCCGCCTTGTCTTGGGCCAAGGCGAGCGACGGCAACAACAGCAAAACGGCAAGGAGGCGGCACATGGGGGTTCCACCACGAAGGGGTTCGGGGCCGAGAAGGGGAACGACGACCGGGACGAGTTCTTCCGTGTGATTCTCGGATATTTATTGGCGCCGTTCAACGGTAAACTCGCTCGCTCAATTCCCTCGCCCGGCTTTCGCCTCCCATCAACTGTCAATAACCTGTCTCAATGACCCACACCCCCGTATTGCTGCTGGAGCGGCTGTGCCGGGAGCCGGACGAGCCGCACTGGCAGCGGTTTGTCGCGGTGTTTACGCCCGTGTTGTCGCGGTGGGGGAACCGGCTGGGGGTGCCGGCGGCAGATTGCGAAGACTTGTTGCAGGAGGTCTACACCATTCTGTTCCGGAAACTGCCGGAGTTTCGGTACGACGCCTCGAAGAGTTTTCGGGCGTGGCTGTGGACCGTGTTTCACCGGCAGACCATCGCGTGGCGAAAGCGGCAGGCGCGCGACTTGCCCCTGTCGGTCAAACAACTCGAAGAACTGGCGTCGCCCGACAGCGTCGCGGAGGCGACCGAGGCCGAATACCGGCGATATTTGATCGACCGCGTCTTGCAGGTCGTGAAGACCGACTTCCCCGAGCAGACGTGGCTGATTTTCTGGCAGGTGACGGTCGATAGCCGCCCGGGGGTCGAGGTGGCCAAGCGCTTCGGCGTCACGCCGAACGCCGTCTATCTGGCGCGGGGGCGAGTCTTGGCCCGTTTACGGCAAGAAATGGCCGGGTTGGACACATGAACATTGTGGAAAGAGAAGATTTCTCGCAAAGACGCAAAGGGGACGCAAAGCTCGCAAAGAGTCTGATGAAATGACATCATGACTCTCTTTGCGGGGAATCAGATTGCCATTTATTTCGACTCTTCGCGAACTTTGCGTCCCCTTTGCGCCTTTGCGAGAAATGGCCTTTTTCAGAACTGTTGACCGAATTTCGCGACAGGTTTGGCCGGTCGGGTCTCTACTCTTTCTGGATCGGTCTGTTCGCTCTCTTTCCGGGGTTTTTCCCATGCCGACGCCACGGTCGCACGCGGATGTCGAATTGCTCGCCAAGTTAGTCCTCGGTCAACTGCCTGTTGATCAAGCGGAACGGCTGGCCGTCGAGTACGCCGACGACAGCCGACTGGCGGAACTGGCCGAGGCGGTGGCCAACAGCAACGACACGCTGCTCGACTCCCTGCGCAACCACCAGACGATGGACGACGCCAACGCCGACCGCCTGGTCGGCCGGCTGATCGCCCGGCTAAAGGGGACGGCCTCGGCCGCGTCGCAGATGTCCGACCCCTTTGGTGAGACGGGCGGGTTCGTGTCGCACACGGCCGTTGAGCCGGCGATGCCGGAGAAGCTCGAATACTTCCGCATTATCAAAGTCTTGGGCCAAGGCGGCATGGGCACGGTCTACTTGGCCGACGACACGCGACTGGGCCGCAAGGTCGCTTTGAAGACGCTCAAGCGGGAACTGGCGGCCAACCCGTCGGCCAAGGACCGCTTCTTGCGCGAGGCCCGCAGCGCCGCCCGGCTCGACCACGACCACATCATCCCCATCTACTACGTCGGCGAGGGGGACGGCACCCCGTTCCTGGCGATGCCATTCCTGAAAGGCGAGCCGCTGGACGACCGCCTCAAGCGCGAGGGCGCCGGCGACACCGACCCGGCCGACCACTTCGCGCGGGCCGCCGGCCAGCGCAAGCCGATCCCGATCCCCGAAGCTCTGCGCATTGCGAGTGAAGTCGCGTCGGGCTTGGCGGTGGCGCACGCCCAAGGGCTGATCCACCGGGACATCAAACCGGCCAACGTGTGGCTGGAGGCCCCGAAGGGTCGGGCGAAGATCCTCGACTTCGGCTTGGCCCACAGCCAGGACGAGGCCGTCCATTTGACAGCCAGCGGCGCCATCTTGGGGACGCCGGCGTACATGGCCCCGGAGCAGGCGCGCGGCAAGCCGATTGACGCGAGGGCCGACCTGTTCAGCCTCGGCGTGATGCTCTACGAGATGGTGACGGGCCAGCGGCCGTTCACCGGCGGCGACACGATGGCCATCCTCACGAGCTTGGCCCTCGACGACCCGACGCCGCCGAGCCAAGTCAACCCGGCCGTCTCGAAAGACCTGTCCGACTACATTCTGAAACTGTTGGAAAAGGCCCCGGAGAAGCGGCCGGCCGACGCCGGGGCCGTGTCGGATGCGTTGGTCGTCTTGCAGATGCGGACCGCGCGGCCAGTCGTGGAGGCGCTGCCGGCCGCGGCCCCGCCGGCCCCGCCGTCGGCCACGGCCGTCGATCCGTGGGGCGGGTTGGACGAGGAAGTCCCGGCCGCGGCGCCCGTGGTGAGTCGATCAACCAAGGCGGCCACGCGGTCCGCCAAGACGGAGCGTGTCGTCCCGCGGGCCAAGAAGGTCGCGGCCACGCCGGACGGGCCGCGGCGCGGCCACGGCCTCAAGTTGGCCGTCGCAGCGGCGGCGCTGTTCCTCATCGGCGGCGGGTTCGCGGCCTACAAGCTCGTCTTCCAGACGAAGGACGGCACGCTCCTCGTGGAAGTCGATGGGGACGCGGACGTGCGCTTCAAAAATGGCGAACTCCAAATCTACGACGCGGACGGGAAGGTGAAGTATACCCTGAAGCCAGGCCAGCGCAGTCAAGCCGTGTCGCCCGGGAATTACAAGGTCGTGGTCCTCAGCGCCGACGGCGTGAGACTGGAGACCGATAAATTTGAGATGACGAAGGCCGGCAAGGTGACGCTGCGCGTCACGGCCGACGCGGCGGCGGTGGCGAAAAAAGACCCGAAGTCCGGTCCGCCCGAAGCGGCGGGCTACGCGCTCGAGTTCGAAGGCAACGAAGGCCGCGTCGAGCTGCCATTCCGAGGCCCCGCGTCGAAGGCGTTCACGATCGAAGCGTACCTGACGCGCCGCGAGCATCCGCCGGGACATGCCCTCAGTTGGCCGCTCTACAGCGAGCCGACCGGCCTCTCGGCGCAGAACGGTGTATGGAATTTTTGGACCCGACAAGAAGGCGATGGCTTCAACCCGACGAACCAAATTACGTCGCCCGCGAAGAACAACGTCCCGACGCACGTCGCCGGCGTGTGCACCGGCGCGGAATTATTGCTGTTCGTGGACGGCAAGCAGGTGGCGAGCAAGAAACTGGACGGCGCGCCGATCGCCCCGGGCCGGGACCCGGTCGCCTTGGGCGGCAAATACTTTGGCGCCATGCGCGAAGTGCGCGTCTCCAAGGTCGCCCGGTACGCCAAGACTTTTGTCCCGGCCAGTCGGCATGAGCCGGACGCCGACACCCTAACCCTGGGGTGATCGGAAGTTGGGATTGACACGGGTCATTGAAGACTTTCTACTCATCCAACAATTGGTTCGCCGGCCCATCCGCAGGGGAAT
>JAYUGD010000444.1:0-13781 GCA_043767785.1 Zavarzinella sp.
GACAGGGGGCTGACGCCCCCCGCTCGCCAAGAAATCGTTGCGGCGGTCCGTTCCTACATGGAGGCCCGCCGTGCCCAATGAAATCGAGTCGCCGTTCGCCCGCGACGACAACGACGAACTGATCCGCCGCGAAGAGGCGACCCGCGCGCAGTTCGAGCAGCGCGTGACCGTGACCATCGATGGCCGCGAAGTCCGCGTCCCGAAGGCCGTGCCGCTGCGGGACGCGCTGGGGAACTTCATCCGCGACGCGGAGAGCAACAAGATTCCGCGGGCGACCACGATCTATGACGCCGCCAGCGAAGTCTTCTCCCGCGACGAATTACGGGAACGCATCCCCGTGCTGTGCCATCAGGAGCACTTGAACCCGGTGGCCGTCTGCCGCATGTGCTCGGTTCACTTGAAGAAGAAGGACGAGCGCCGGCCCTCCGCGAAACTCTTCCCGGCCTGCCAGCACTTGGTGCAGGACGGCATGATCGTCACGACGCGGCTCGGCCCGGACAACCCGGCGCCGGACGACGTGAAGATCGTCGAGAACGTGCGGAACGCGACAAAGGTGCTGGCCGAGTTGTTGGCTGCCGACCATTTGCCGAAAGAGGATCGCCGCGAAGACCGCTACCGCAACGAACTGCGGGAACAGGTCGGCTTCACCGGGGCCGACCCGGCGCGGTTCAACTTCCGGCCGGGGCAGGCGGGGCCGGCCCGCAACGAGAAACTGCACCCGAAATCCCGGCCGCCGTTCAACTCGCTGACGGGCCGGGCGGGCTTGCCGGTGTTGCCGTTCGACTCGCGGTCGTTTCAGGTGAACCACGACCAGTGCATTTTGTGCGACCGCTGCGTGCGCTCCTGCTCCGACGTGAAGCCGTTCAAGGTCATCGGCCACACCGGCAAGGGGTATCAGACCCGCGTGAGCTTCGACCTCGACCTCGCCATGAACGAGTCCGGGTGCGTGCAGTGCGGCGAGTGCATGACCGCCTGCCCGACCGGGGCCATCACGCTCAACCGCCGCGTCAACCCGCTCGGGAGTTGGCCGGACGCCGACTCGCTCGAAGGGGACGCTTGGCGCACGCACCCGAATTACCGGCCCGACGCCGACGACCGCCGGCACGACCACCCCGGCCTGACGGTGTACAAAGACCCCGACGTTCGCCTGCCCGCCGAGTTCCCCACCGCCGTCGAACTGCCGGAAGAGGAGTTCACTTACGAAGACCCGCGCGACGGCGTGGTGCGGATGATCAAGCCGTTCTCCCTGATCCCATTCACCTACTTGCGCTGGAACGAAGGCGGCGTGCGGCGGCGCGAGGTCGTGGCCGGGGACGTGCTGTGCCGGCAAGGGGAGTTCGGGGCGACGGCCTTCCTGCTCAAGTCCGGCGAGTACGAGGTGTCCGTCTCCCCGGCCGCCGACGCCAAGCCCGTCGGATTGTTGGGCCGCCTGTTCAGCAAGCGCAACGCCCCGGCCGAGCGGGTGGTCGCCACCGTTACGCCGGCCAACCTGATCTTGGGCGAAATGGCCTGTCTGACGAACACGGCCCGCACCGCCACGATTCGCGTGACCAAGCCGGGCGTGGTGTTCGAGGTCCGCCGCAACGTCTTGACCATGATGGAGCGCACGGAAGTCGGCCGCAACGCCCTGCGGCCGATCTACTCCACGCGCGCCATCGCCGACTGCCTGCGCAACGGCAAACTGTTCGAGGGCCTCACGCGGGACCAGAAGGGGACACTGCAACACACGCTGGAACAGACCGGCCGGCTCCTCAAAGTGGACCCCGGCCAAGTGATCCTGCGAGAAGGGGACCGCGTCGGCCAGTACGGCGACCGGGACTACAAGGGCGACTTCTACTTCGTCCGGTACGGGTCGCTCAAAGTCAGCCGAAGCCCGCTCGGGCAGGAGATCGTCCTGAACCGGCTGACCGCCAACGACTACTTCGGCGAGATTGCCCTGCTGCACGAACCCCTGCTGGCGAACGTGCGGGAACAGATGGCCGCCGAAACGAACCCGGACCGGCGGGACGGCTTACAAAAGCTCAACACGCGCCTCACCAACACCGACGCCCGCGTCCGCTCGGCCACCGTGACGGGGCTGGACACCGTGGAACTCGTCCGCATCCGCGGCGGGGCGTTCATGGACTTCCTCAGCGAACGCCCGGACATCAAAACGGCGCTGGTGGCGACCTACGTGGACCGCCTCCTGAAAGACACCTTCGGCAACGCCGCCCGGCAGCGGGCGATGGGCGACTGGCTCGGCCAAGGCTTCTACCAAGCCCGCAAGATGCTGGTGCTGGACCTCGAACGCTGCACGCGCTGCGACGAATGCACCAAGGCCTGCGCCGACTCGCACCCCGGCCCGAAGGAAGAGAAGACCAGCCGGCTGCTGCGGGAAGGCCCGCGCTTCGGCAAGTTCCTCGTCGCCACGTCGTGCCGGTCGTGCCTGACGCCGTACTGCATGGACGGCTGCCCGGTGGACTCGATCCACCGCGGGGCGAAGTCGCTGGAAATCCGCGTCGAGAGCCACTGCATCGGCTGTGGCCTGTGCGCCAACAACTGCCCCTACGAGAGCATTCAGATGTTGACGCTCCCGACCGCCGCCGGGAAAAAAACCGAACCGACCGCCGAACGCCGGGCCGCCGACGTCCGCGTGGCCGTCAATTGCGACCTGTGCCAAGACACGACCACCCCGGACGAAGAACCGTTCTGCGTGTCGGCCTGCCCCCACGAGGCGGCCTACCGGATCGACGGCGTGACGTTGTTGGACAAGGTGGCGCCGGCGGGGTGAGGAGGAGTCCCTTATCACGCGACGTTGTCTTCCATGATCGTCGGCGGATCGCTGATTTCATCGGCAAGGATTTCGTCTTTACCCCGAAGGGGTTGCACAACAAAGCCCGGGGTCGCGCTTCGCGCACCCCGGGAACGCGGGGCCAAAAAATGTTTTGAACCCTGAAAGGGTTCCACAAATGCGCACGGGCCGGTTGTGCAACCCTTTCAGGGTTGGTCGATGTGTGCGGTAAATTCCCGGGGTGCGCGAAGCGCGACCCCGGGCTGTGTTGTGAAACCCCTTCGGGGTAAAAATCCGGGTCGTTGATGACCCGACAACTAAGGCAGCGTCCCGCCGACCAATGAGGCGTCCCACGCTTGGGCAATGCCGTTCCACAGGAGCCAGCAATACGCGACGCGGCAGGCGATGTGCAAAAACTGATCCGTATGGATGGTCGTCCACCCTTCGCACTTGGCGAAGTCGATGACCCAGTGCAGGACAGTTTCGATGACGCCGAGCGTGAGCGAGCGGGTGACGAGGTAAATCGCCCCGCCGTGGATGAAGGCGTGGGCCGTCAGCCAATAGAACCACGGGACGGACCGCTGCAACTCCGTCGTGCTGTGGCGGTTCTTCTCGACGGCCATCGCCCCGGCCTGCAACGGAAAGTCGCACAGGGCGTGGGCGCACAGGAGCAGGAAAAAAACCGTAAGCACGGCGCGTCCGGGGTGACGAGTTGGGGACGAGACTTATCTTGACATGGTCAAACGCTTTGCGTCAATGTGATTTTATCGGTTATCGGTCAAGAATTTTCATTTGAGAGTCGAATCATGTCAAATCCAGCGAATCAGCCGCCTCCGGAGCCGACTTCGGGGGAAGAACTCTTGGAATCCACCGTGTGCATGCCGGGCCTGAAAATTATCCCGGACCTCACCGTCCCGCCGGCCACGGTGGTCATGCCCGCGTACAAGGCTCCCAAGACGCCGCACCTCGGCGACGACGACACCGACAAGAAGTGACCCGCCCACGTCAGGGGAGAGTCCGCCCATGCCCGCCCGGTACTGGTTCCTCGGCTTGGTGATCGGCGCCGGCTTGCTCGGCTGGTACGCCACGGCCGGCCGGCGGATCGTTGCGACGCCCGCCCTCGCGCCCGTGAACATAATGACCGTGTCGACCGCCGCAACGGTGACGCCGCACGCGCTCGGGAACGCGGGGTGTTCGGCACAGGGGTGTCACGGGGCGGTGACGAGTCACGCGCGGCCGCTCTCCATCTGGGGGACCGACGCCGCCGACCTTTCCCGCTGGCGCGAGAGCGCCACGATCTTCACCGGCCACGACCCGCACCGCCTCGCGTTTGACGCGCTGAAGACCGAACGCTCGGCCGGCATCCAACACCTGCTGCAAGCGAAGACGCCCGCGTGGGAAGACGCCCGATGCCTCGCGTGCCACGCCAATCCGACGACGGCGAGTAACCCGTCCGCGTCGGCGAAAGCGCTGCACGCCGACGGCGTCAGTTGCGAGGCGTGCCACGGCAACTCGTCTGATTGGATCGTCGCCCACACGAAATTCACGGGCTGGCCGACTCGCTGGGGTGAACATGTCAAGGCCGGTATGACGTACCTGGAAAACATTGCGATGCGGGCGATCACGTGCGTCCGCTGCCACGTTGGCGCGCCGGCAGACGATACCGCTCCCCGGCGGGATGTGACCCACGACCTGATCGCCGCCGGCCACCCGCGGCTCAACTTTGACTTCGCCACGGCCGTCGAACGTCTCCCTTCCCACTGGGTCGAAAAAGATCGGTACTCGCCGCAGCCCGCGCTTCGGCCGTCGTCGGAAGCCGCGTGGCATTGGGGCGTCGGGCGACGCGCGGGCGCCGAGGCGGCGTACCGCCTGCTGGCCGACCGAGTCGCGCAGGGCAGGGAAGATTCGCGGACGTGGCCAGAACTCGCGGAATACGACTGCTTCTCTTGCCACCGCGGCTTGGACCCGGAACGGAACAAATTTTCTCCGGCTCTCACGCGCCGCAAGGGCGGCTTAGGCCGGGAAGCCCCGCCGTTGCTGCACGCGGTCGAAGAGAACATCCCTCGCACGGAGGCGTTGGAAACCATGATGCGGCGACCCGCCTTGTCCCCGGCCGATGCCGAGACGTTGGCCTTGGCCGCCGCCGAGGAGTGGAGTGAAAAGCTCTGGGGTTTGGCGAATTTTAAACCCAACCCACAAGAAGACCTGCGGAGCGCGAAGAAATTAGCCGCGGCGGAACTGCCGATCACTTGGACCGAGGCGTGCCAACGCTTTTACGCGCTCGACTACCTCAACCGCATGGGGAAGCGAGGCTTGGATAAGGAGGTCGGGGAAATCCTCCCGCTGCTCCAGTTCCAGCGCGACCCGGTGGAAATCAACAGCCCGGCGACTGCCGACCTACCGCTGGCCGGCCGGAAATTGCGGGCAATCGCCGAACGACTGGCACAACCCTCACCGCCGGCGGAACCGGCGAAAAAGTGACCCGGAAGGGCTGATGGGACCGGCCCCGCCGCGTCGAACAAGCCCGGAGAATCGACTTCTCCAAGCCTTCGGGACATCACCATGCGCGGTGTGCGTCGCGTCCTCTTTGTCCTCGTCGTCGTCCTGATCGGCCAGACGGCGACGGCCGACGAAACCCCGCACAGCCGGCCGTCGCAGACGCCGAACTTCGCCCCGCAGACCGTCAACCGCGACGACCGTTCCCGCCCCGCGGACGGCGCCTTCGGCTACGACACCCGCCGCCCGCTGTTCTTTTCGCAACACGCTTACGACCGCCTCTTCCACGGCTCCGCCGACCGCCGCGCGGGCGGCTACCGCACCGACGGCCCGCGCGTGTTCGACATCTTCTCGGTCCGGCCGATCAAGAAGGTGCTGCACGCGGAGAAGGGGAAGAAGGAAGAGGAGTGACTCCCGAATCGGAGGCCCCGTTGAGACCTTGAATGTGAGTGTTGACGAAGAATGTCGGCCCCGCTTCTTGCCTACATCAAGGACTCACTGGCTTTGACGAGCAACGCGCGAAGTTCGGCCTGAAGCTCGGCCGACATGTCGGGCAATTCTTCCATGAGCGTTTGGCCGTCGTCGATCACCAAGCCGCCCCGGCCGGTTTTGATCAATTGGTCGCTGCTCTCCATGAAAGCGGTGCGGGCCTCGGGATTCCGGTCGGCAATCCACTGGCGGCCAAGGTCCACGAGATTGGCCGGCGCCACTTCCATCTGGGAATACTGCTCCGCCGTGAGGGACTGGACCGAGACGCCGAGGTTGTTGGTCAGGAATCTGGCCGAGTAACGCAGGAAGCCCTGCGATTGGGGGCCGGGCGTCCGCATGAGTTTGATGGTGCCGAGAAGCGAGCGGAGCACGCCGGTCAGTTGGTCGTTCGACGGCCGGCGGCCGGCGGCGAAGCCGCTCGCCCAGTTCCGCCGCACGTTCGCGATCAACAGGTCCTGTTCCGCGCCGACGGCGTAGCTCACGCCCCCGGACTCCAAGGCGGGCGCCGCCTCGGCGTTTCGCAGCAGATGAATCAATTTCTCAATCGCCTCCGCGACGGTCTGATCCGTCATCGTTCGATCCGACATCACGAAGGTCTCGTAGATGCCGACTTCGGTGTGCATCCACGCCGGAGCCAACTCGTCGGTTTTGTACTTATTTCCCGTGTACACCAGCGACTTCTGCTCGTGCGCCCGCGCCCGCCGGCGTTCGTCGGCCAGTTTCCGCTTCCGCTTCTGATCGTGTGATTCTTTCGCCATTTCCCTGATCCTCTGTCGCATGCCAGCGCCGCCCGCCGCCGCACGGCGGGCGGCCCACTCAATTAAGACTTCCGGTCCAGTCGGATCACGCCGTCCCACGTTTCGAGGAAGGCCGGGTCGTTGCGCTGCTTCAGGAAGTCCGGGTCTTGGATCACGCCCGCCAAGAAGTCGTTGGCGTAGTGCAGGCCCGGCTGGGAGGACGACGTCGGGTCCGTTAGTTGGTTGAGCCGGTCGAGTTGCTCCATGACTTTCGGCCAGCGGCCCTTCTCGAACTCGCGGACGGCCCGGTCCCAGATTTCCAGGAAGTCCGGGGCGTAGTACCCGGGCGGGCAGAGTTCGAAGATTCGGGTTTGCACGGTCATCCCCGCCGGGCGGACGACCGGGAAGCGCCGCAGCATGAACTCTTTTTCCTCCGGGTCGCGGTCGCGCAGGATGGCGGCCGTGTTCTCGTCCACCAAGATCGGCACGCCGATCATCTTGGTCATCCCCTCCAGCCGGGAAGCGAGATTGACCACCGGGCCGAACACGCCGAACTTGCGGAAGTCGAACGGGCCGATCTCGCCGGCGACCGCCTTGCCGTGGGCGATGCCGATGCCGCAGCGGTACTGCTTGCCCGTGCGGTGGGCCGAGCGCCGGAAGTTGTGCAGGATGTGCATGGCCGCGCGCGAGGCCTTCAGCGTCTGGTCGGCGTCGTCGAACGGCCAGCCCCAGAAGCCCATCGCCGCGTCGCCCACCAAGTCGCCGACGACGCCGTTGTTGTTGATGATCGCGGCCGTCATGTCGCTCAGCACGTCGCTGATCTGCCGCCACTCGGCCAACAGGTTGGCGGCCCCCTCCTCGGCCGACTTGCTGGACCCGCGCAAGTCGCAGAAGAGGACGGTCACGTCCGTCTCGCGCGGCTGCTGCGTCTCGCGGGCGTTCGAGAGCGTCAGTATCTCCGAGATGCGCTTCGGCAGATAGTGTTCGTACCGGGTGACTTTCTCCTTGGCCTGCAACAACTCGTGGACGCTTTTGAAAATCAACACGCAGGTGTCGATCACTTCCTGCGCGGCCAGCAGTTCCGGCGGGACGGCGGCGTTCGGGTCGCGGCTCTTCGGCAGCCGGCCGACGAGGTACAGGCCAATCTGTTGCCGGCGGTTGTCCGACGGGAACAGCGGGGCGCAGATCGCCCATTCCGTGGCCGCGTCCAGGGCGGTCATGTCCATCTGCTTCAGGTCGTTGTTGCCCTTCTGCCCCCGCACCCAGAGCGTGTTTTCGGCGTTCGTGTACAACGCCAGCTTCGTCAGCGTGCGAGACACGCGAAGTTCGTCCGCCCGGCCGTCCTGGCGGCGGGACTCCACTTGGCGCACGGTCACGCGGCAACTGCCGGCCTCCTTCTTGGCGCCGCCGGTCTTCGGGTCGTCCAGTGTGGCCTCGACCACGGCGGCGGTGTCCACGTGCGGGGCGATGGAGAGGATGAACCGCAGCAAGGCCTGGTAACGGTCCTGCTCTTTGCGAGACGTGCGGATCATGTCCGGCAGCCGCTTCAGCGCCTTAATCACCGGGTCGCCAGCCTCCTCGCCCCGCAAGTTGAGCGGCGCCTTCGCCGCCGACGGGCGGACGAGCGTGTTCATCACTTCGCCTTCTTCCGCTTCCTGACTTTCGGCCGCGTCCGGCTTTTGGTCGTGCAACTGGAAGGAGAAGCGGCCGATCAGGAAGAAGTCGCCGAGGGACATCTCGAACGTGTCCTTCGGCTCCCCGTTGTGGAACACCTCGTTCTTGGTGGGCGTCGGCGTCATCCGGCGCTGGACGGACAGCTTGCCGGCGGCCGGGCTCCACTTGACGGTCGCGTGCAGGCCGGAGACGTAATTGTCCGGGTCTTTGACGACCCACTCGGACCGATTGTGCGGCTCGGCCTTGGTCTGGCTCAGCGGCGTCTTGCCGATGCTGATCTCGCGGTCCTCGGGCAATTCGTAGCACCAGAGGAACGACGACTCGTTCGGCGCGATTTGAAAACGGGCTTCCAGTTCAGCCATGATGACTCGTATCCGTCCGCGGGTGGCCACGGGGCCGGCCCCCGTCACTTGGGCCATTGTATCACCCGAATGGGGGGCTTGGAAAACCCGGCTTGCGTCACGGAGCCGGCACGGTATAACCCCCGGCTTCCGACGTACTGGGGGCGGGTGATGCGGACGCGATGGTGGGGAATGATCGGCTTGGCGCTCCTGGGTCCGGCCGCGCGCGCCCAAACGGGCGGCGCCGCCCCGTCCGTCTTTCTGCCGGCCCCCGCCGAGTCCGTTTTCCTGCCGGCCGACGCCGACTCCCCGCTGAAGGACTTGACCCCGGCCGAGTTGCCGCCCGCCCATCCCGGCGGCAGCGAACTCGAAGACGGCCTAATGTTCGCCGGGGAATTTCTCCTGCTCACGCCGCGGTCGTCGGCCTTGGACTTCGCCCTCGTGGACGGCAAGAACGACCTGATCCCGAACGGGGAGGTGCAGTCCCTGCACTTGCGGACGCAAGCGGGTCTTCGCTTGGCCGTCGGCTACCGCACCCCGCGCGGCTGGGACGTCGGCTTCGCCTACGCCTACTTCAACACCACGGACTCTTTCGACATCGCCGCCCCGGCCGGGGCGCTCTTGTACCCCACGCTGACGCGGCCCGGCCTGATCGACCAAGCCCGCACCGCCAGCGCGCGGGCCAAGCTGACGATCAACGCCTACGACGCGACGTTCGGCAAGACGTGGGACGCGGCCGAGGACGTGCGCCTGCGCCTGTACGGCGGGCTGCGATTCGCCTCCGTGCGCTCGCGCCTCGACGCGACTTATGACGGCCGCGACGCGGACGCGGCCAACGCGCTCACCCAGTCCAAGTTCTCCGGCGTCGGCCCGCTGCTCGGCGCGGAGGCGAGTGTCCGCCTCGGCTCCGGCGTCGGGCTGTTCGGCAAGGCCAACGGCGGACTGCTCACCGGCGGCATGCCGGTCAAGCTGCGCGAGACCAACAACGCCGGCGGCACGCTGTACACGAACGCCCACGACGACAACGCGGCCACCGTCCCTTTTCTGCAACTCGGCCTCGGCGTCGAGTACCGCTACAACGGCGTCTTCCTGCGGGCCGGGTACGAGGTGACGCAGTGGCTCAACGTGGTTGACCGCCCGGTATTCCTCGACGACTTCGCCGAAGGCAAGCTCACCCGCCGCGTGACGAACGTGGCGCTCGATGGCTTGTTTCTGCAAGCGGGCTTCAGTTACTGACGGCGGAGCTTCATGAACAGCCACGAGTCCCGCCGGCCGCACGCCCTCCCGTCGTCGATGCTCGCCCTGTTCGTGATGGGCTTCGCCTTCTGGTACGTCTGGAAGCCGGCCGACGCGGAGTTGGCCGCCCAGCCGGAGCGGTGGAAGCAACAGGACTCTCGTAACCCCAATCTCAACACGGACCCGGATGACCCGTTCCCGATGCCGGCCGAGTTGGTCGGCGTCGAGCTTCTCGCCCAAACCAAGGACGCCGCCGCCGCGAAGAGCGGCCATTGCGTCGCGTGCCACCAGCACACCGGCGACCCGCACGGCAAGGACACGCTGCATATCGGCTGCACCGACTGCCACGGCGGCGACGCGACGGCGGCGGACAAACACCACGCCCATGTGAAGCCCAAGTACCCGGAATTCTGGCCGACATCGGCGAACCCGGTGCGCTCCTACACGCTGCTCAACCACGAGTCCCCGGAGTTTGTGCGCTTCGTCAACCCCGGTGATTTGCGCGTCGCCCACATCAGTTGCGGGACGAGCGGGTGCCACCCGCGCGAGGTGCAGACCAATCGCAAGCAACTGATGAGCACCGGGGCCATGCTCTGGGGGGCCGCCCTCTACAACAACGGCTCCGTGCCATTCAAGCGGGCCAGGTTCGGCGAGGCTTACGGCATGAAGGGGGCGTCGTTGCGACTCGTCTCCGACCCGCCGCCGGACGAGTGGGAAATGAACACCAAGGGCGTCGTCCCCTACCTCGACCCCCTGCCTCGCTTCGAGATGAGCCAGCCGGGGAACATCTTGCGCATCTTCGAGAAGGGGGGCCGCTTCCGGCCCGAGGTCGGCATCCCCGAGCGGCTGGAAGAACCCGGCAAGCCGCGCACGCGCCTGGGCGACCGCGGCCTCGGCACGCAGAACCGCACCGACCCCGTGCTGGTGTCCCTCAACAAGACGCGCCTGTTTGACCCCACACTCAACTTCCTTGGCACCAACGACCACCCCGGCGACTACCGCTCCAGCGGTTGCACGGCGTGCCATGTGGTCTACGCCAACGACAAGTCCCCCGTGCATTCGGGGCCGTACGCCTCGGCGGGGAATCACGGCTTCACGCAGTCGAAAGACCCGACGATCCCGAAGGACGAATCCGGCCACCCGATCCAGCACAAGTTCACCAGTTCGGTGCCGACCAGCCAGTGCATCGTTTGCCACATTCACCCCGGCACGACGGTGATGAACTCCTACCTCGGCTACATGTGGTGGGACCAGGAGACCGAAGGCAAGCACATGTACCCGGCGCGGCAGAAGTACCCCACGAACCGGGAGGCGGCCCAGGCGCTGATGGCAAACCCGGAGGAGGCGGCCGTCCGCGGCAACTGGTCCGACCCGGAGTTTTTGGACCGCATTACTGACCTCAACCCGAAGCTGTCCAAGACGCAATTCGCCTCCTTCGCCGGGCACGGCTGGGTCTTCCGGGCCGTCTTCAAGCGCGACCGCGAAGGGACGATGACCGACCACTTCGGCACGAAGTTGCCGACCGTCACGCCCGGCGACTTGGCGAAGGCCGTCGAGTTCCCGTGCAAGGCGAAGAGCTTCCACGGGCAACTGGCCGCGATGCACAAGGACGACGAGCCGCCGCCCAGCGCGGAACACCTGGTCGCCTGCGAGGCGAAGCTGAACGCGGACCGGGCCGGGCAGCCGGTCCACTTAATGGACATCCACCTCGAAAAGGGGATGCACTGCGTCGATTGCCACTTCGTTCAAGACATGCACGGCAACAACCGGCTGCACATGGAAGTGCGGGCCGGGTGTGAAATCCAGTGCATCGACTGCCACGGCACCGCCGCCAAGTACGCCAACCTGCGCACGAGCGGCCCGGCCGCGTACACGTCGGCTCCGAAGCAGGCGGGCCGCAACCTCGCGGCGATGAAGACGCCGTTCCAGAAGCCGCGCTTCGAGACGGTGACGGACGACCAAGGCCGCATCCGCCAATTCCAGAATTCGATGGTCGAAAAAGACCTGCGCTGGGAAGTCGTCCAGACGAAGGACACCATCGACAAGAATCACCCGCGCTACAACGCGAAGGCGGCGCTGGCCAAGACCGTCCGCTTCGAGGGGGACGCCCTCGCCTGGGGGGACAGCCCGGAGAAGTGCGCGCACCAGAACAAGAACATGCACTGCATCGCCTGCCACTCCTCTTGGAACCCGAGTTGCTACGGCTGCCATCTTCCACAGAAGGCGAACCAGAAGGCGCCGATGCTGCACGGCGACGGCGAGGTGACGCGCAACTACACCGCCTACAACTTCCAGACCCTGCGCGACGACGTGTACATGCTGGCCATCGACGGCGATGTGACCGGCAACCGCATCGGTCCGGCCCGGTCGTCGTGCGCGATTCACGTCGGCAGTTACAACAACAACCGTGAGTCGATCTACGTCCAACAGCAGACGCTCTCGGCCGAAGGCTTCGGCGGGACGGCCTTCAGCACCAACGTCCCGCACACCGTCCGCGGCAAAGGCGCGCGAGAGACGAAGCAGTGCACCGACTGCCACCTGTCGCGCAAGCAGGACAACAACGCGTGGATGGGCCAACTCCTGATGCAGGGGACGAACTACCTGAACCTGATCGGCCGCTATGCGTGGGTCGGGGCCGGGGAAGAAGGACTCTTCGGCGTGAACGTGACGGAGCGCGACGAACCGCAGGCCGTCATCGGCAGTTCCTTGCACCAACTCGCCTACCCGGACTCCTTCGCCAAACACGTCCGGCGCGACCAGCAACTAGCGACGGGCCACGAACACCCCGGCCGCGACATCGGCGAGGCGATCCTGCGGCCGCTCCAGAAGAACGAAATCCTCGGGCTGGCGCTGCGCGGAGAATACCTCCTCGCCGCCTGCGGCGAGGGGGGCCTGCGCGCCTTCGACGTGGCCTTCATCGACAACAAGGCCTTCGCCGAGCGCATCACCACCGCCCCGGTCTCCCCGTTCGGCCAACAGTTCCACGTCCCGATGCGCCACTGCACGGCCGTCGCCGTCCCCAGCACGGTGGCCGTGGACCCGACGCGGAAACGCTCCCCCGAGAACAAAGAAGGCCCCATCGCCCCGTACTTCGGCTACGTCTACGCCACGGACAAGCACGACGGCTTAGTCGTCGTCGGCATCGGCACGATGGTGGACGGCGACCCGACCAACAACTTCCTGAAGCGCGAAAAGACCTTCAACCCCGACGGCGTCCTCGACGGCGCGTCCACGATCACCATCGTCGGCGCCTACGCTTACATTGGCTCGGACGCCGGCCTCGTCGTCGTCTCGTTGAAAGACCCGGTCAACCCGGAAGTGACGAAAGTGATCGGCCACCCGACCGTCGGCAAGCCGCGCTCGATTCAGGTCCAATTCCGCTACGGCTTCGTGATCGACGAGGAGGGGATCAAACTCCTCGACGTGACCAACCTGGCCGACCCGGTCCCCAAGGCCGTGATGCGCATCGACGGCCTGCACAACATCTACCTGGCCCGCACCTACGCCTACGTCGCCGCCGGCAAGCGCGGCCTGATGATCCTCGACATCAAGAACCCGGAGCAAATGAAGATCGACCAAGTCTTCACCGCCGACGGCCAAATCAACGACCTGCGCGACGTGAAACTGGGCATCACCTACAACAGCCAATTCGCGTACTTGGCCGACGGCCACAACGGCCTCCGCGTGGTACAGCTCACCAGCCCCGAAACCCCCGGCAACGACGGCTTCAGCCCAAGACCCACGCCACAACTCGTCGCCGGCTTCAAACTCCCGTCCCACGGCAAAGCTTTGTGCATCTCCAAAGGCCTCGACCGCGACCGGGCCGCCGACGAGGAAGGCAACCAAATCGGCGTCTTCGGCCGCGTCGGCGCGCGGCCGTTCAACTACGACGAACAGCGCAAGATGTATTTGAAGGGGGGCCGCCCGTGGTACGTGAGTGACGAGCCGAGCGACCCGATTTACGACGACCGGCGGAAGAAGTTAGTTGCGCCAATCAAATAAAGGCAGAGAAGCGGGGGATTGACATCCCCCGCTCGC
>JAYUGD010000445.1:0-1770 GCA_043767785.1 Zavarzinella sp.
TCAGGGTGACGCGGTACTTCTTCATGGCGGACTCCTTCGGGTCCACCCATCAGAACCTCCCCGCCGTCACCGCGCAACACAAAATGGTTCACCTACTAGGGTGTAGCAACCATTCTTGGAGGTTGGGATTCCCTGTTCAGGCCGCCATCCGGAAGTGGTCCCAGCAGTCGCTGTCGAGGGCGGAACAGAGGCCGGCCATTTTCCCGACGTTCTCGATGCGCCAGCGGGCGTTGTTGGCTTTGAGCCGTTTGCCGGTGAGATTCTTAGCGGCCCCCTCGACCATGCCGGTGCCGATCGATTGGCCCCGCTTCAGCCGCAGCGCGTAATTCAATCGCCCTCCGTGATCCTTGAGGTAGTTCAGCACCCCGCCCAAGCTCGCGCCGTCGCCCGTCGGCCCGGCCGCGAGCATCTCGCCGGCCCACGTCTCGACGCCGGCGTCGCCGTCGGCCAGCAGCAGCACCCGGCCGCGGTCCGCGTGGGCTTTCGCTTCGGGCGTCCCCTCGCCGAAGAGCAACTTCGCCCCGTCGCCCACGTATTTCGGGGCGTGGAAGGTGTCCAGCACCTGCGGCGAGCCGGGGAATTGCTCGTCGGCCCGGTTCCAAATCCAGGCCGCCCCGTCCGCCAAAACCGCGATCGCCCCGGCCAGCGGATCGAGGCCCAACCGCGTCGCCGTCGAACCCCACTGCGGCGCGAAGTCGACGCTCTCGGCGATCCGCGCGAAGGCGAACCGCGCCGTTGGGGCCGGCAACGTCCGGTCGGCCCACCGCGTCGTGTCCACCGATTCGCCCCGCGCGCGTTCGGCGAAGATGCCGATCTTCACTTCCTTCCAGCTTTCGGTCGTGTTCACCGCCGTCCCGTCGGTCTCGAATTCCGCGTCCCCCGGAGCCTTTTCGAAGGCCTCCGTCGCCTCGGGCGCGTCGGCCATCCAGACGGCCCGTTCCTTCCCCGCCGCTTCGGTGACCCGGCGGATGAACTCGTCGCTGACCTCCGAGCCGCAGAAGGTTTTCAGGTGGCGGCTGGCGGAGTCGAACGACCAACTCCCGCCGGCCAGGGCGAGCAGGCGCCGCGCCGCTTCCGTGAGGCTGTCGGTCAGGCCGAGGCGGTCGTCGAGGGGTTGGGCGGAATCGCGGCAGGCGGGGGAAATGCAGGCGAGGTGAAGGCGGGAAAAGTCGATCCAACCCGCGCCCGTCAAGACTTGGCGGTTGTGGCGGCCTTTGTTGTCGCGTCGGGATCCGCAGGGGCAGCGTCGGGCCGGAACCCCTTTTTTCGACCGCGTCGGCCTCGGCCTGGAGCACCGTGGCCAAGGCGGTGCGGAGGAATTCGCGGCCTTGCACGACGCAGAACGACTCGGCGTCGCGAAGCACGCGGCCGTCGGGGGAAGCCGACGCGGTCGTGCGGAGTTCGCGGGCGAACGCCAAGGCCTGCTCGACGAGCAGCCGTTCGGTCGGATCGGTGACGGTGAGGTTCCAGGGGGGCGGCGTCGGCATGGGGAATCCTTCGCGGACGGTGGATCGGAGGAGCGTTGTCCCATTTCCACCCCCGAGGCGCAACCCCAATGCCAAACGGGAATTCCACAAACTCCAAGAATCGTTGCTACACCCAATACTGTTCGGCACGGGACTTGCGCCGTGGGGTGGGTGAGGGTAGTCTGTGGTGATCCGCAAGGGTTCGTCCCATGACCTCGTCGTCCGCCCCCGCCCGTCCGCTGTCCGGCTTCAAGTACTTCGACCAACTCGACGGGTTGCTCGCCCCGCTCCGCCCGGCCGGCAC
>JAYUGD010000446.1:0-5198 GCA_043767785.1 Zavarzinella sp.
GCGCACCACCCGGCGGCTTACGCCGCTCGGCTCACAAAAAAAGTCAATCTTTGCGAACCGCTTTCAGCCCCGCGTCCCCCAAATCCAATCGGTACAGCACTTGGTTGTAGTTGTACCGCGGGGTCTTCTCGGGGTTGCCGGAGAAGTCGTTGGTGTACGTCCCCTCGAAGTAAATCGTGCGGCCGCCGTCGCGGTCGAGGAACTCGTGGTGCCGGACGTTGTAGAACGTCTGCCGCTCGTGCCGGGCCACCCGCACCGCGACGGGGAACGGCCCCGCCGGGCGGTCGGCTTCCGCGTACCACACTTCCCCGAGGTGCGAATCCGGCCCGCCGATCCGGCCGGCGACCATGACCCACTTCTTGCGGAACTCGTTCCAGCGCACCGTGCCGCTGTGAAGGGTAATGCGGTCTTTCCCGTTGGCGTCCGCCGGGGCGAAGCGGGCGTCCTCCGGGCGAATCTTCTTGGCCTTGAGCCATTCCACTTCCGTTTTGGAGTCCGTCGGCGGCTTCTCCTTTTGCCACGTCCAAGTGGGTTTGCCCAAGTCGTCAAACTGGCACGCGAACGCCTCGTACTGCGTCGGATCGAGGACCGCGGCGAGCGTGGCCGGGACGCGGACGTTCGGGTTCGGGCTGCCGAACAGCAGCCACTGCTTGCCGCCGTCTTCCCAACTGATCGGGTTGGTCTTGGGGAACCGCCATTTCTCGTCGAGCGGGAGCTGCTTGGCGACTTCGAAGATCGCCTTGTCGTCGTTGAACACGGCCACGCCCTGTTCGAGTTCGCCGGTCAGCCCCTTGCGGCGCGAGTAGTGGCCGATGAGCTTCACCCCGTCCTTGCCGTCCGGCACAGTGCAGACGCCGAACATCCAGACCACGCCCTCGGGCCGCTCTTTCAACGGCATCGTCGCCCGGGCGAAGCCGGTCGCCTTATCCGTGAAGTAGTCGTAGGCGAAGCCGTGGGAGAAGTCGCCGTTGGGGATCGGCGTGGTGGCCCCGGCCGTGCGGAACAGGCCGAGCGGGTACTTCATCTGCGACGTGTCGCCCCAGAACCAGTACACCTTGCCGCGGTAAATCGCCGCCTGCACGGAGTCCTGCCCGGCCACGCGCCCGGGGTTCGGCGAGTCGGCCACCGGCACGGGCAATCCGAGCAACTTGGTGTCTCGCCACAGGCCTTCGCCGGTGAGGCGGGCCATGCGGTGGGCAATCATCGTCCGCGTCAGCGGAATCTCGGTCACTTCCCCGGCCTTGGGCGTCACGCGCACCCCGGCGATGCCGAAGCCGTCTTTCTTCGCCTCGTACTCGTGCCCCTTCACGGCGAAGAAGACCTCCCGACCCATCAAATCCGGCTCATTGAAGGCGACACGCCCGGCGTTGTCCGTCACGAATTTGATGTCGTTGACCGTCGTGAGTTCAATGAGCGGCAGCCCCCGCTTGGTCTCCGCGTCGATGACGCGGAGTTCGGCGCAGGGGCTTTCGCCACGCGCGTAGGAGAGCAGAGTGAGGAAGAAAAAGAAAGCGGGGCGCATGGGGAAGCCCAAAGATGTGCGAAAACTCGTCTTGGCGAACCGACGCCTGACAGCGTCGGCTCGCCAAAACCGAAACGTCAGTTCGGCAGGATCGCCTTGCGGGACAGCTTCACGCGGTTCTGGTCGTCGATGGCGACGACCTTCACGTCGATGATCTGGCCGACTTGCAGCACGTCTTCCACGCGGTTCACGCGGTGGTGGTCGATCTCGCTGATGTGCAGGAGGCCGTCCTTGCCGGGGACGATCTCGATGAACGCCCCGAACTCCTTGATGCTGGCCACCTTGCCCGAGTACGTCTTGCCGATCTCCACGTCCTTGCACAGGGCCTCGACCTTGGACTTGGCCGCCTCGGCCCCGGCCGCGTCGCTGTGGGCGATGTACACGGTGCCGTCGTCGTCCACGTCCAGCTTGGCCCCGGTGGACTCCTGGATGGCCTTGATGTTCTTGCCGCCCGGCCCGATCAGCAGGCCGATCTTGGACGGGTCGATCTTCGTCGTCAGCAGCCGCGGCGCCCGCGGACTGAGGCTCGGCCGCGGCTTCCGCAGCGTGGTCAGCATGTGCCGGAGGATGTCGCGACGGCCTTCCTTGGCTTGTTCCAAGGCGGCGGCGATGATGTCCTCGGTGATTCCCTCGATCTTCAAGTCGAGCTGGATGCCGGTGATGCCATTCTGCGTGCCGGCCACCTTGAAGTCCATGTCGCCGAAGTGGTCTTCGTCGCCTTGGATGTCGGTGAACAAATTGTACTTCTTGCCTTCCTTCACGAGGCCAATCGAGATGCCGGCGACCGGCTGCTTGATCGGCACGCCGGCGTCCATAAGGGCGAGCGTCCCGCCGCACACGGAGGCCATCGAGGAGGAGCCGTTGGACTCCAGGATGTCCGAGATCAGCTTGACGGTGTACGGGAACCGCGTCGTCGGCGGCATGACGGCCTTGAGGGACCGCTCGGCCAGCATGCCGTGGCCGATTTCGCGGCGGCCGGGCGCCCGGACGGGCTTGGTTTCGCCGACGGAGAAGGGCGGGAAGTTGTAGTCGAGCATGAACTTCTTGCCGTACTCGCCGTCCAAGCCTTCAATCTTCTGTTCGTCCCCGACGGTGCCGAGCGTGGCCGTGATGAGGGCCTGCGTCTCGCCGCGTTGGAACAGGGCGGACCCGTGAGTGCAGGGCAGCACGCCGACTTCGCTGAACAGCGGGCGGATTTCCTTGAACTCGCGGCCGTCGAGTCGGGTGCCGGCCAAGATCAGTTCGCGGAACACGCGCTCTTCCAACATCGACCAGGCGTAGCCGAACTGCTGCGTGGTGTACTTCGTCCCCTCGGCCATGTGCTCGGCCTTGAGGGCGGCCTTGACCTCGTTGACCTTCTCGTACCGTTCGAGCTTGGCCTTGGTCAGCTTGCGGGCCTTCAGGTCTTCGCCGTGCTTCGTGTAGAAGAGGTCCACGAGCGGGTTGTCGGGCATGGCCGGGGCCTTCGGCTTGGCGCCGAGGCCGGCCTTCTCGCGGAGTTCCTCGATCAGTTCGATGATCTCGACGATGTGCTTGTGGCCGAACATGACGGCCGCCAGCACCACGTCTTCCGGCAGTTCCCGGGCGAACCCTTCGATCATGGCGACGGCGTCCCGCGTCCCGGCGACCACGAGGTAAAGGTCGCTGGTCTCCATGTCGGCCACGGTCGGCATCACGACGAAGTTGCCGTCCACCCGGCCGACGCGCACCGCGGCGGTCGGCTTGGCGAACGGGATGTCGGAGATGTGCAGGGCGGCGCTGGCCCCGATCATGGACAGCACGTCCGGGTCGTTCTGCCGGTCGGCCGACATCACGGTGCAGATGATCTGGACTTCGTTGAAGTAGTCGGCCGGGAACTGCGGGCGCAGCGGCCGGTCGATGAGGCGCGCGGTCAAGGTTTCCTTGATCGAGCTGCGGCCTTCCCGCTTGAAGAACCCGCCGGGGAACTTGCCGGCGGCGGCGAACCGCTCGCGGTATTCCACCGTGAGTGGGAAGAAGTCGATGCCGGGCCGGATGCCGCCGGCGACGGCGGTGACGAGGGACATCGTGTCCCCGAGGCGGACCATGACGGCCCCGTCGGCCTGCTTGGCCAACTTTCCGGTCTCAAGAATAAGGGTGGAGCCGCCGAACGGCCGTTGGACTTGGGTCGCGGACATGGACATAACGTGTACTTACCTCTCACATGCTGCGGCAGGAGTCAATCGGCCGGCGTGAGAAGACTCGTCAAATCGAGTTCCAAGTTCCGACGTCCGCGGGTCAAGTTCGTCAACGGCGAGGGCCGGGTGAAGAGTGGCCGAGGCGGCCGAACTTGACGCATGGACATCGAAACTTGGAACTGTCTTTTTGGCCCGGACTACTTCCGGAGGCCCAGCTTCTGGATTAATGCCAGGTAGCGGGGCCGGTCTTTGGTCTGCAGGTACTTGAGCAAGTCAGACCGTTTGCTGACCATTTTCAGCAAGCCACGCCGGGAGGCGTGGTCCTTCTTGTTGGCCCGCATGTGCTCCGTGAGGTCATTGATGCGCGCCGTCAGGAGCGCGATCTGAACTTCCGGCGAACCACTGTCGTTTTCCGCGCGCTTGTGGTTGGTGATGATCTCGGTCTTGCGGTCCTTCGTAATCGCCATGTTCGCCTCGACGAGCCCTGCCCGCTAATCGACTCCTGCCTCGTTGTTCAAACCGTTACATAGTGGTTTGCTTCGATACCTAAGCATTCTGGGAATTGAGCCGCCGGATGACAAGAGTTGAGTCAGAAAATTGACGCGAGGGGCGCCGCACGGTCAGCCGTATTGTTGGCTTTCAATTTAGACCCGACCCGCCAACAGGTGGGCGAATCGCCCCCGCCACGTTTTGGGGATCTCGGCCGTCAGGGTGATCGGCTCATTTCTGATGGGGTGGAGAAACGTCAGCGAGCGGGCGTGTAGGCCGATGCCGGGGCCGAAGGCAAACTGGGAGCCGTACTTCGCATCGCCGTACATCGGCCGGCCGCGCGAGGCGAGTTGCACGCGGAGTTGGTGCGTCCGGCCGGTCTGCGGGCGCAGGTCGAGCCACGACAGTTTGTCGTAGGTCGCCTTGGTCGTGTAATGAAGCAGGGCCGACTTGGCCTCCGGCGTGTTCGGCGGGACGACGTGGACGACGCCGGTGGTGTGATTCTTGAGCAACCAGTCTTCGAGCGTCCCGGCCAACGGCCACGGCTTGCGCTCGTCGCCCGGCTTCTCCACAATGCCCCAGTACGTCTTCTCGATGGCATTCTCGCGGAACTGCTCGCTGAGGCGGGCCGCCCCCTTGCTGGTGCGGGCGAACAGCAGCACGCCGGTCACGGGCTTGTCCAGTCGGTGGACGACGCCGAGGAACACGTTGCCGGGCTTCTTGTACTTCTCTTTGAGGTACGCCTTCACCAAGCGGTCAACGGTCTCTTCCTCGCCGTCGAAGTGCGCGCTCGGCCACCCGGCGGGCTTGTTGACCGCGATGAGGTGGTTGTCCTCGAAGAGGATTTCGAGCGCGTTGGCGAACGACATGCGGTCAGTTTAGGGAAGGGGCGCCGCCGGATCACCGCCGCGAGGCGGTCGGGTTGGAGTTCCGCTTTTAAGCGGTCTTGGAACTGCTGCCCACGGGCGACCGGCGAACCGAGTCTTCGAGGGTTCGCCTTCTCGGGTGACGACTGCTCGCCCAAGGGGTTG